>JADJXQ010000024.1:0-40000 GCA_016710335.1 Rhodospirillales bacterium | reverse complement strand
GCACATCTGGGTCGGGTTGGGGCGCCTCGGTGTGCTCGCAGATCGGCTGGTTGAGGTTAGAACGTGAGCGTCCGCTGACATTTACGCAACTGTAGAATGTGGATGGCGCCATTGGCTGATCCAGCGACAAAGGAGTTGGGGCCGGCAAAGGCCACAGAGGTGATCGCGGCGTCACCCGTAAAAGTAGCGATGCACTTGCTCGCTTCCAGATCCCATACACGGAGCGTATGATCCTCAGAACCAGAAAGCGCGCGTCTGCCATCGCCCACAGCTGCCACCCCCCACACACCGTCGCCGTGTCCCTCAAGTCGTCTGAGTTTAGCGCCAGTCTCCAAGTCTAAGAGGTGGATCTTGTCTGCTGCCGAGCCTAGGAGTGCACGGCAACCGTCTGGCAGAACTGCTACGGTGCGGAGCCTGCCGAAGTTAGTTTTGAAGCATTTTAGCTCCGTCCCCGTTTCCAAATCCCAGAGGCGGAGGGTCTCGTCCCAAGAGGCCGAAAGAGCGTGGCGACCGTTGGGGAGTACGGTGACTGCACTTACATGAGAAGTGTGTCCCCTAAAAAGCCCCACTTCTTGACCCGTTTCCAGATCCCAAAGACGTAACGTGTAATCAATGCAGCCTGCTAAGGCGTGGCGGCCGTCGGTTAACACCGCCAAGGTAGTGAGACTATATTTGCCCAGCGTCCAGCACTTTAGTTCGGCGCCCGTGCTGATGTCCCAAAGACGCATCGTGCCGTCTCTGGAGCCTGAGAGGGCATGGCAGCCATCTGGCAGTACCGCCGCCGCATTGATTTTATTCGTGTGCCCGTCAAAACGTTTCAGCTCAGTGCCGGTCTGCAAGTCCCAAAGACGTAGTGTTGTGTCCCAAGAGCTGGAGAGCCCGCGACGACCGTCGGGGCATACCGCTATGGCGGTAACCTCATCTGAGTGCCTTGCGAAAGCTCGAAACTCGATTGCCGACTCCAAGTTCCAAAGGCGGAGGGTTCCGTCTTCTGAGCCTGAGAGCGCAAACTTGCTATCGGGTACTATTGCCACGGACTCGACAGAGTCTGTGTGCCCTTCAAGCCGTTTCAACTCAACCTCGGAGTCCAGATCCCACAGACGTAGGGTTTTGTCTTCAGAGCCTGAGAGCACACGTCTGCTATCGGGCAGTATCGCCACGGATTTGACAGATTCCGCGTGCCCCTCAAGGCATTTTATGCAATGCCCAGACTTCAGATCCCACAGCCGGAGTGTTGCGTCGCTCCCACCCGAGATAGCCATGCTTCCCTCTGGAAAAACCGCGACTGCATGGACCGCGCTGCCGTGCCCTTCAAGAAGCACTAACTGATCTCCACTTTCCAAATCCCATAAACGCAAGGTGCTGTCCCAGGACGCGGAGATGACGCGGCGACCATCGGCCAAGATCGCTACAGCGTTGACCCCTTCTGTATGCGCTTCAAATCTCTTCAGCTCAACTCCCGCTTGAAGATCCCAGACGTGAAGGATCCTATCCGAGACGGAAAGGGCGCGGCGCCCATCAGGCAGCGCCTCCACACAATTGACAGCAGAAGGATGCGAAAAGTACTTCAGCGTCTTGCCCGTTTCGAGGTCCCACAATCGAACATTGCCCTCGAGCCCGGCAGAGAGGACACGACGCCCATCTCTTGCCACGGTCACTGCCGTAACTGATCGGTGCAATCCGAATCGATTTAACTCGGCTCCGGTCTCCAAATCCCATAGGCGCACATCCCCGCCTGACGAGCCTGAAAGGGCCCGACGACCGTCAGGTAGAACCGCCATGGCGTCAACTCCACACGTGTGCCCGAAGAACGTCTGCAGTAGGGGGCCACCCGGCGGGTGCAACGAGTTTGTCTTTGGGCACAACCAAGGGGCGCCCGATCCATGCTTGGCTTTCTCGATGAGCATCTCGACATCAGGTTGATAGATCCCGCGAAGCCGACCGATTAACTGACCAGGCAACTGCATCCGATCGACAAGAAGGGTCGGGGAGGACAGCCTTAAGCTTGACTTGAGCAGGTTGACAGTTTGATCCTCACCCAGCCTTGAAAGGTCGTCCAGCACGCCAAAGACGCTGGTTGCCGTAAGCTTGGCGACCACCCAATCGTAGTCCAGCGCGAGCGAACGAAGTGCTTCGTGTTCACCGGCTGCCTCAAGATGATAGGCTAGGAACTGGAAGAAATAGCCATCATCTGGACCGCTGGGCCAGCCATTGCAGCACCGGCTTCGGTACGCCGCGAGCAGTCGACCATGAGCGGCAATCACGTCCTCGATCTTGTATCGAAGATAGTCCTGATAGAGGTCGTGCAATCGGTAGCGTCGCTGGTCGTCACGGCTGACAAGTGAACGTTCGACAAGGAGCTGCGCCGCGTCTCGCGCATCCGCGAGATCGGTGAATCGCTGCGTCCACAACGTCTCCAGCGCGGGCTCGGGGATGGCGACATCTTCGGGAAACACCGCGCAGTCGAGAAAGGCCGCCCTTTCCCTGTCCGGCAGAGCATCGACGCTAATCTCGAGAGCGGGCAGAACGCCTTCATGGCTCGGGAGTTTGGCGCGCAAGTGGTCGATGTCTGCGGCCTCCAGGCGGTCCCGCACTTCTTCCCAGGTGAGGTGTTCGGTTCGGACGAGTGCCCCGACAACAGCAAGTGCCAGTGGCAGGTTTCCACATAATCGTGCGATGTCGATGCTCTCGAAGGGCATCGGTTTGCCATCCAACCCGGCACTCTTGGCTAGAAATTCCCAGGCCTTCTCTTGCTCCAAGACGTCGAGCCGATGCTGCAGGGCACCGATTTTTTGCAGCACTGCAGCGTCCCGTGTGGTGACAACCAACCGGCAGCGCTCCCCCAGTCGCGTAAAGGCTTCGGCGTGCTGCGACTCCCAAACGTCGTCGAGGATCACAAGGCATCGCCGATCTCTTGTAAGGCGGCTCAGATGATTGCGGCCGTCCATCCAGTTCTCGACGACAACCGGTGCGCTCCCGAGAGCGTGGACGAGTTCCATTTGCTGTTGAACAACATCGGCGTGACGGCCAAAGCTCAGCCACACAATACCGTCTGGGAATGCCTTGCGCACTTCAGAGTCCCAGGCCAGGGCCGTCGCCGCCACTGTCTTTCCGATGCCACCCATGCCGACAAGACCGGAGCCGATGGCCTCGCTTGTGATGCCTAGTGCCAGATCAGGGGCATTGAGGACGGCTTCCTTTAAGGGTCCCACGTGCTCCGCACGTGGCAAGTAGTTGGGCGGCAACGGCGGGGCGCCGACGGGCTTCCCCAGCGTTGTTTTTGGTTCCGGAGCCACAACCGCCCGGGGTTTCGACTCTGATCGGCGAGATTGATAGTATGTAAGTACTTTCCAGACACCTCCACAAAAAATGGCGAACACGCCAATGATTGCGGCCAACTTCTCCCAGTTGTCCGAATTCAACAGCCACGCCAAAACGCCCTGCATGGATACAGATACTCCCCCAATCCGAGGCTTGTTTCTAAACCATTCTTGATCAGCCACAAGTGGCGACCAACTTGGCAAACCCGAATTCCTTGAGTTGCAGATTGACGGGGAGCCAAAGATCGGTTTCAGCGCTGGTTTTGCTTGTGCGTACTCCTCGTCCTTGAGGCGGGTGTGCGCCTGTGCATAGTATAGTAGCAGTGCCCCCGGACGTGGTGTAGGAGGAGGCCGCGCGCGGAGCCTCCGGCGTAGCGCAGCGCGCGGCCGGCGGTGACGCTGGCGGCCATCGCCGGTCTTCGGAGAAGGTTCGGGTTGTGAGACCTGGAACGGAACCGGAGACGACGATGACCGACGACAGAATGACCCTGATGGAACTGGTGGAGAAGTCCGCCGACGAGGATCTCGTCCGCGACATGCTCGCCTACGCCGCCGAGCGGCTCATGGAGATGGAGGTCGAGGCCGCGACCGGCGCGCCGAAGGGCGCGCGCATGTCGGCGCGCACAACGCAGCGCAACGGCTATCGGGAGCGAGGCTGGGAAACCCGCGCCGGCCGGATCAACCTGGCGATCCCCAGGTTGCGCAAGGGCAGCTACTTCCCGAGCTTCCTCGAGCCGCGCAGGACGGCGGAGAAGGCCCTCGTGGCCGTCATACAGGAAGCTTACGTGCACGGCGTCTCGACGCGCTCCGTCGACGACCCGGTGCGGGCCATGGGCGGGACGGGTGTGTCCAAGAGCCAGGTGAGCCGTCTCTGCGCCGAGATCGACGAGCGCGTGCAGGCGTTCCTCGACCGCCCGCTCGAAGGCGCGTGGCCCTTTCTCTGGCTCGACGCCACCTACATCCGCGTCCGCGAGAACGGGCGGATCATCAGCCGCGCCGTGATAATAGCTGTCGCCGTCAACGAGGATGGCCGGCGCGAGGTGCTCGGCGTTGCCACCGGCCCGTCGGAGGCGGAGACATTCTGGACCGACTTCCTCCGGTCCCTCGCCGATCGCGGCCTGCGCGGCGTGAAGCTCGTCGTAGCCGACGATCACAAGGGGCTGCGGGCGGCAGCGCGGCGCGTGTTCGATGCCACGAACCAAAGATGCCGCGTTCATTGGCTCAGAAACGCGCTCGCTCATGCCCCGGCCAAGCAGCGCACCGCCGTGGCCGCGATGCTCAAGACGATCTTCGCCCAGGAGACCAAGGCCGAGGCGGAGGCCCAGTGGGACGCCGTCGCCGACGCGCTCCGCGAGAAGAACGATCGGCTTGGCGCCATGATGGATGCCTCGCGCGACGACGTCCTCGCCTACATGGACTTCCCCAAGGAGCACTGGGCGCAGATCAGCTCGACCAATCCCCTCGAGCGCGTGAATAAAGAGATCAAGCGCCGCTCCGACGTGGTCGGGATCTTCCCCAACGACGCGGCCATCGTTCGCCTTGTCGGCGCGCTGATGATCGAGACCAACGACGAGTGGGCTGTCGCGCGCCGCTACATGGGGCTGGAGTCGCTGGCCCGCATCACCGATACTCACCACGTCAGGCTGCCCGCCGTGGCGACCTGATCAGCTCGAGCCTCTCCGAGGGCCCACCCTCATACACCACGCCGCGGGGCACTACCTGCAAAGTAGACTAATGGCTTACCGGTTGTAACAACGGCTTGTACGAGGTGCATTTCGAACCTTTGTGGAGCAAAAGTGGGATCCACAGCCGTGACGTCGACGCAAGATCGTGCACGCGCAATTTCCGTCGACACACCGCACCTGTGGCGCATCTGTGTTGATGGGCGCGCGTCCGCAGCTATCAACGTGCTGTATTCGCCGCGTTGACGGTATAATGGCACCTCGGTTGTCGAGTTCCGGGGATTGGGGTACCTCCAGATGCTGAGGTCAGTCTTGCAGGTCGTTTGCTCCGAACCGGCTCAGTCGCACACTGACGTGCGCAGGTCTTGGGGCTGGATAACCCTCGGCTTCGCTATATTGCTGATCTTGCTGATCTTACTAAGTGGCATCGTACGCGGCGCAGATACCGGTGCAACGGTTAGCGATCGTATCACCCTGGCCGACGGAACCGAACTTCTTGGCGCGATCGAAAGCGAGACCCTCGAGTTCGCCTCGTCATTGGGCGCGCTGCAGCCGAAGACCAAGGATCTCCGAGGATTCGCCGACGGTCGGCTGTCGCTGCGCGACGGTACGGAGGTCAAGGGCGCGTTCGTAGGCCCTCCGGTTAACGTTCGTACGGCCCTCGGCGTCATGGAGATCCCCGCTGATCAGATCGTCGCGATCACACGCAGTAGGCCGAATGACCAGAGCGTTGGAGAAACCCCTTCAATCCCGACTGCCGCCCCCGCCGTGCCGGTTGCGCCGCCGAGGCCCGACGAACTCACCCCGCCCGTTTTTTCTCTTGCCGACGCCTCGTTCCGCTACGAGCTCAGCGGCCTTGATCACTATGACGGCTACAACGCCGTGGTCCACGACGGCGCCGGCGGCTTCGTGATTGTCGGAGCTGTGGATGGCAAGCAGTCTGGAGAGGGCGCTGCCCGATTCCGCCACATCGGCAGCGACGGCAATGCTATCGCCGATCAAACGTTTGTGCCGGAAGGTGCTACAGCCGCTGTGCTCGTCGACGTGATCCGGCTCGCCGACGGAGAGTTCGTCGCCGCGGGTTATAGCCGCCCGCAGGGAGCCAATGCAGATGACTGCTGGGTCGCACGACTGACTGCCGCCGGCCATGAGCGTTGGAGCCGCAGTCTCGGTGGATCGGCACATGAGCGCTGCTATTTTGCCGCCCTCCTGTACGATGGGGACGTGCTCGTCGGCGGTCGCAGCGAGGAGGACGCCTCGGGCAAGAAAAGCGCCGAGGGCGCGGTGTGGCGGTTGGATCAGCCTCTGGCATCTCGCGACAAGGTAGCGAAATTACCATTCGCGCCAAAGGAGCCCGGCGGAGCGCCTTTCAGGACGGTATTGGTCTTGCGGACGGCACTATCGCGCTCGTCGGCTGGGCTACCGATTCAGAGCGCGGTGATGATGACATTTGGATCGTCAGACGCGACGCCAACGGCGGCGCTCTTTGGGAACGCCGCACCGGCGGAAACGGCGCCGATCTTGCCACCGCCGTGCTGGCGGCTGACGACGGAGGCGCGATAGTGATTGGCTACACCACCCGGACTGGGGCAAACACCGTCAGCGGTCACGTTTCAAGGATCAGCGCAGACGGCGCCACTATCTGGTCGCGCGACTTCTCGGTCGGTGCGGCCGGTAATGACAAGCTGCAAAGCGGCGTAAGGCTCCCGTATGGAAATCTGGTCTTCATTGGCGCCGCTTCAACGCATTCCGAAGCACCATTCAAGGGTTGGGCCTTGCAGCTGGACAGCAATGGAAAGGTTCTCGCAGAACGCCTCTTTGATGAACCCGGCGGCGGTCGCTTCTACGACGTTGAGTGGGTGAGAGGGAAAATGCTGGTGGCGGTCGGTGCCGCACGCCGCGACGGCAACGGAAACGTCGATGGGATTGTCGCCCGAAATTCAATTCAATCGAAGTAGCTACCGCGAAAACTGGGAGCCCATAGAAGTTACGTCAGCCTTCGTGCACTCGCCCTTGAAATTAGAACATGAGTACACATTGATATCTGGACAACGATCCTTGCGAAATTGCTCGAATCTATCAAATAAATCATTAAAAAAAGCCTCGGCATCATTTTTTGATTGGATGTTGATGGCCACATGATTGGCCCTGGTGCCAATATAGAAAACATCTGCAAGACGCAATGCTGTTGAAATCCGCTTGAAGCACTTTATGTCTCCAAACCAAACATTAAATCGGGTGTTTTGGTTGTGTACAATTCCTGAATAGGAGCGCACGTCTTCGTCTGTGACTAACGTGTGGGTCGAATTATGATAATGAAGTGAGTATGTTTTCTTCGATGCATCGAGCCTACTATTAATATTTTGCCACTCGGAAGACCCTTCTGCCATGGCATTGGCGGCGAATGTAGAGCGCGGCTGTCCTCCCTTGAAATACTCTGACGACTGTGGCCTAAGCTTTATCGTCCATTGTCCCTGATGCAATCGTGACGAGGCGATATAGTAGATATCTTGCCAGCCCCATTTTGTAATCCTCTTGATGACCTGCCTTCCGACGAGTTCACCCGAAGGCTCGAATAGATCTTGTTCAAGCTGGACTCGAACCTTCATCCTCGAAGTGACGATGGGTGAAACCGTGTTGCCAACGTTCTCAGAGGCTTCCACTGTGAAGTTACGGACATATGCATACCTCGGAAGCGTGACTGCCAAGTGGTTGCAAAGTTGCTTTTCAGTAGGACCGACATTCGCCACCGGCGAGTCTGATGCTTCACTGCACGCCGCATGACGCTTCCCACGACGTGAGGTTTCGAGAGCACTCTTCGAAAATTGATTCCAGTTGAATTGTATGCCACCGGATGCGCCTCCGCTTTGATCTGGGTCCGCGGTATTGCTTCCGAGAACAGCGCCTGAGAATGCCCGAGGAACTTTGGTCGGATCGTTTACGGTGACGACACTCAGTCCTGTGTCAACTACTTCGAACTCCACTTCCGTTAAGTCGTCGGGAATTTTTGTCTCGCCGCAATATTCGCCTTTGCACTCGGTAAGACCGATCCGGAACCGGTTAGCGCTCACCCACGCGAAGCTCTGAATATCGAATTTAATATTTCCCTGTTTTCTCTCTGGAGGAAATATAAAAATCTCCCCAGATTCGACTAGCAAGACGTGCAGCCAATTGACTCCCTCATTCTTGTTGTACAATACAGCATATTTCTCGTCTGAAGACCATTCGATCCATCTTTCAGGGCCATATTTCCCTGCAAAGAATTGCTTAGCACTCTTTGCCATACGGTCGACCACCAACAGCAACCCGCAGTTCACGCTGCAACTGTCTACGACGGTGTAGCGTCCGGTCGGCGAAGTTGGATAAACGAGAAGCTTTTCAGCTTTTCTTCCCCATGGCTCCAAAGCGGGAGAAACAGGAGATCCGTTCAGTAGTGCCTGTCCCTTGCTGTTCAGACTGAAGCCACAAGCCTCCTGGCTCGCTACAATCTCGAGGACCTCCTTCTTACACGTGGGTTTTAGCTCATCTTCATGATGGTCCGACTTGGCGCCATCCGTACGATCTGTGCTCGCGACTTCTACGCGTCCGGATCCTCTTATCTCGACAATTTCAGCCGTCGGTCCTCGCACGTCCCCAGCCGCCGTGGCGATCACGAAATCGCCTTCAACAAACGCTCCCTTCAGCTGGCCGACGCCTTCGACCTCAAGGTTGCCGTCGGCAAAGCTTCCTATCTGCGCCGGCTTTACGTCAAAGGTGCCGATGCTGGAGCGGAACTTCCAGGTCTGAGGCCCCACTGTCCCTGCCAGCACGCTCCCGTCTCGCAGGGTGAGGACATGCTTCGATGCGTCTCCGGCTACGTCGCCGCAAGTTGCCGATGCCGCGACCTCCAAGCCAGCCAAGTCTCTCACCTTGTACAGTTCGCGCAGCGAATCCTGCTGCTCGGACGTCAGCGAACGCCAGCACGGGAGCTCTTCGAGGGCTTTTGCCGTCTCCTGCCACGACTCGGCAACGAGGAAAACCTGATCAGCTGCCTGGCCGACTAAATCCAAGAAGAACATGTTTTTGGCGGTCATGGCCAGGGCTTTGAAGACATGCTTGTCGCAGAAGGCGCCAAACGCACATTGGGCGTGAAAGCGACCGTTTTTTTCCATTTCATCGGCAATGATGTCGATGAACGCGTCGGCCGCCCGGCTTCCGACGAAGTTGGCGGTGGCCTTGTTCTTCAGGGTCTCTCTCAAGACCGGATCGGTGATTTGCTCGTACCCCTGCATCTTCACAAAGAACCGAAGGGTGCCGAACAACTCTTTCTTGGTCGGCGTCTCGTACTTGGTTTTCGCATACATCGCCGACGCGGGATCAGGATCATCGGCTGATGCCTGCTCGATCGTCGCGGCAGCCAGTAGCATTCCGGTTCGTCCGGCTCCCGTGCGCGCCTTGGCGTTCTGTTCCGCGGTATGCTTGGCTGCTGTCGCGAGGGTTGCGACTTTCTGAGTTGGATCGCCGATGCGTTCGACCAACTCGAAAAGAAATTGCAGATCAGACACACCAGCTGCCGCGACAGCCATATCCGAGTAGATGCTCCAACGAGTGACAGGGTTGTCGCGCCTCTCCAGCATCAGCTCCGCGCTGCTCTTGTCACCATTGCCTACGTAGGCCGCGGCAATTCGCCCTAGGGCAAAGCGCACGGACCCCTCAGCTGCGTTTGGTAGCCAGCCATCATAGCGCGTTTGCTCAAAGAGCTGTTCGGCGGTCGCAACGTCACCCTTGTCGGCGAGCAGCTGCCAGTGCCCACCGTAGGCTGTCCGCGTCGTCTAATTTGTTGTCAATGAAATGGCGAGCCGCCTCTAGTTGGCCACTCTCAATCAAATCTCGCGCAAGCCCGCTGAAGTTTCCGGCTTCTTCATCGGCTCCAGCGCTGTCCATTATGCGCTCAGCTTTCTCCAGCTCTCCGTCTCGGGCCAGAACGGCGGCGATGGCAATAGCGGCAAGATTCATTCGCCCGTCCCGTGGAACATGGCTTGCGATACCTAGTGCCGTTTCTACGTCGCCGAATTCCGCCCAGGTTTGCGCGATATCTGAAAGGACATACCGATCCGAAACAGGAAGTGCCGCATCCGTTGCTTGCCGCAGGGTTGCTCTTGCCTCGTCCAGATTAGCCATGGCGGCTTGCGCCTGAGCGAGCTTCAAGAGCGCCCGAGGCCGCCATTCTGGATCCTGTATTAAGTTCACAAGGTCCTCGACTGCCATCAGATTCTGGGAGGTCCTCAGTGATTTATCTTTCCGCACTAGCGCTACCAGAACGCGAAGGCGCCGGATCGGCATCTTCATGCGGTCGAGCGTTTTTGTTGCTTCCGCGACCTTGCCTTTTTCCAGCAAATAGTAAACTTCCTCCTCGCGAAGAGAGTCGGGCCACGGCGATGCTTGCTCGACGCGACCAGCCAGATTGTCAAATCCCGCTTCCGCCAGCGCGAAAGCTAGCGGCTCTAGTGTCCTGGCCCGCTCGGGGTCTTCCAGTTTCGCCGCGGCGCTCAGTGCTTTAGCAACCGCATGCTCCAGATTCGCGGGATCCACAAAGGCTTGTGCCGCGGTCAATAGAGCTTGGTGATGCGGGGAACCATTTGAATGCGATCGTGCCGCCTCAAGCAGACATGCGGCACTGGCACAAGAGCCGCTCGCGGTTGTGGATAGGCCAACCGAAACTTCCGACAACTGGATTGTCTCGGTGGTCCGATCACTAACGCCACCGACAGGCACACTATTAAAAGCTGCGGCTAAGCCATCAGACCAGCCAAGAGGCGCCGCTATTCCGAATGTGGTGACGATCATCAGAACCCGACCGCACCACGAGAAGGAAATTAGCCTTTTTGACATTCCGAATTCTCCCCCCCAACCTCAACGACGGCCAAATCCAGCGGCCTTGCTAAGTCACTCCGGCCCATGCGAACGTTACATCGCGACGACCCTATCGACAACCAATGCCGTGAACGCCGCCGGGGGAAGCTGTGCTCGATTCATTTGCGAGGACAAGATTCCCCTCAGGTGGGCGAGATCGGCAGAGCGAAGCGAACGCTTAAACGGATCTGGCGGTCCGAAGAGCGAGCTAATCGATGCGACGGAAGTGAATGTGACTTTCCTCGCCTCAATGTCCCTGTAGCGAGAGCGATCCTCAAATAATCCTCCAAATTTTGTTGCTGAGAGAGGGCCAACCGTTTTTGTGGGCGGGCCGGCACTTGCGCTAGTCGTTTCAATGCGTCGTGGCTGCCTTCGCATGCCGATCCTTCTCCAGCACATCCCGAATTTCCGTCTGGTTGGCGAGCACGATCTGCTGCTCGGCTGGGTCGCGGCCAGACGCGCCACCGTCGAGCCGAAGCTGCCTGAGGAAATAAAACAGGAAAGCCCGTCTGACCTGAATCACGCGAAGGCCGTCGTCCATGCCGTAGTCGAGCGCAATCGTCTTGCGTTGGGCCTTGGACAGATCGGGGTGTGTTGCGATCGCGACCGGTACCGTCTCAAACCATGCCCGATCCTTCTCTGGATCGACTTCGCTGGTCTGGCTTGCGCCAACCTCATGGATCCTGGCGAACACGAAATCCTTGAAGAAGTGGTCGATATGGCACCAGGCGCGGATGTGCCAGCGCAGGCCGTCAAAGCCGAGGGCATGGGGGCTGATCCATCGCCGCAGAGGAGCCGGCCGGCTCATCGACTGGTACAGCACTTCGATGGCGCTGCTCTTCCGGATCGCTTTCATGACGGCTTTCAGAATCGCAGGTGCGATCGGCCGGCTCGGGATGGGAAGTATCTGGAAGCTGGGAACCTCTGACATCCACGCCTCGTCCGGCTGGATCAGTTTCTCCCCCAAGGACCGCAGGTGAGCGAGATATCGATCGCTGTCGTCGACCCTGAACACCGGCCGGTAGTCGGGACTCGCGAGATAGCGTTTGACGTTGCGGTCGTAGATCAGGTTGGCGGGCGCCAGCTCCTGGTAGCGGGCCATATCAGCCGACGCCTGCTGAACCGATACCCCGAACTGCCGCATCAGGTCGCCACGGTTGATGCCGCCTTCCCAGCACAGCCGGAAATCGATGAATTCCATTCGGCGTTCGACGCCCCATCGCAGGCCCCGTTCCCGGGCCGCAGCGGGTTCACTGTGCTGGTTCATGTCGTCCTCCCACATGCGCCCATGAACTAGATTGACCCAAACGAGGTGCACGACTAGTTTCTGCGCCTTCGTAGACTCTATGGTCAAGGCTCAAACGCAAGGGGGGCGCCGCATGGCGGCGCCGAAGGAGGCTGCATTGCCGTTCAGCTACAGGCATTTCCTGCGCCACGTGCCGGCGCAAACCATCCGTGACTATCTCGACAGCCGCGGCGTTCTTTTCGAGCAGGAGATCGACCGGCAGGCTGAAGAAGCAAAGCTTGCCAAGCAATTGGCGGGTGCGATCGATGCGTTGGACGACGATACGGGTGCGGCTGTCATCGCCGATTTTGAGCGCGCCCATCACATGTCAGACGAGCGCGGGTACACGGCCTTGCTCAATGCAACGCCCGGTCGGGAGGCGTTGGCGCAACGGCTGGCGGATCTCGAGAATGGCCAGGAACGGGCGCTCCGCATCCTCACCGATGAGGAGAATCTCTTCCGGGCCGCCGAGGAGATCCGGTACTTCGACTACTACGTCGAGCGCTCTCAGGGGCGGCGATTCCAGGTCCAGGCGGGCCTCGCGCTCGATCGTAGTGATACTGCGCTCCACCGCTTCGGGAGTGGGATGAGTTCGTGGTTTCGCAAGCGCGACGGCTCTGGACAGGCGTTCCTCGTCGAGATCATCGACCGGTATGCCAATAGCAGCGTCCAGGTCACCCTTTATGTCGAGGACCTGCCGAGCAACAGGCCGGAGTTCGAGAAACGCCAGCTGAAGCGGCGAGCCTCCAGACCGGCCAAGGAGGCTGCAGTGGTTTATGTGCCGGCGACGGGATGCGTGGAGACCGTTGCCAAGGGTGGCAAGCCGGTGCACGAGGTGTTGCGGGACCTGTTCGCCGAGCACATGCTGGGTATTTCCCCGGGTGGCGACCGCATACTGGCCCAACAGTTCGATTTGCAGCGCCTTTTGGCCGACAGAATTCTGCCCGTCAACCGGTCGGACGGCGTACTCAAGGCGCGCGTGCGGCGCTTAAAGCTGGACGCGCCCAAAAACGGTCAAGGCGCCATTCTGATCGACACCCCGCCTTGGGACGACTCGCCGTCGGCGCACGATTTCGCCAAGACCTGGCTTGGAACATCGAATCCAGTCGAGCACGGGTTCGATGTTTTCCAGGCCACGATCAGCCTGCATTTGGAGGCGCAGCGCGAGGCGGCCAAAATCCTTGCACGTCGAGCTTTCCAAGGCCGGCACCTCCAACATCAAGAACTTCCGCCAGAAAGACCGGGAGGTTGTCGAGCGGCACCTGAGAGAGTGGCAGATCATTCCGTGAGCGCGCTTTCCCGTCATCGATGATCGATCTCGTTTGCGGCCTCCTGGAGCAGCCGGAGCCGGTCATCTCCAGGGGGTCACCGCTGTGGGCGGCACGCCACGAAGACGTTCGGCGCCTCCGTCAGTTAGGCGCTCTGGAGCAATCCGATTCCGTCCGAACCGTTTGCTGCCCGGCGTGCAACGAGCACCACTACGTTCGGGTCGAGTATACCGATGCGGGGACGTTTCAGGGCTACTGCCCGGACGAAGGCTTCGTGCCGATCGACCCGGCCGATTTGGCGGTGCTTCAGGTCTCCGTCAGTTGGCTGATTGACGCCCTCCGACTTGGGATCAACGTACTCAGCCGTCCTGCGGCCGAGGAACTGGTGCCGGGTCGCCTCTGGTTCATCGGCGAACAGCGGATCCAGGCATACCGAACGCGATTCTATTTTGCATGTCACCTGACGGATCTCGCATCCGTCGACCTCGCCATGGCGGCGCTCGCTGCCAAGCCCGCCACCATGCCGGGTTTGCTTTTGACGTCCTCGCCCTCCCCTGCTCTCGCCGCTCGACTGCCCAAACGCCACGCTGTCGTGTGCTTGCCGGACGCGTGCCGGATGACGAAAGTCGGTCTTGAGGTTAATGAACACGTCCTGCTTGCAGCGTTGCGCGCCGATGATTCAGTTGTCGTGGGAACGGGTGGCGTCGGGTACGTGTTCTCCGAGGGGTTCCGGTCCGCCGCCGTCGGCGACAAGAGCTACACGTTCACCAAGAAGCAGGCCGCGGTCATCGAGGCCCTCCACGACGCGCACGTGACCGGACTGCAACGCCTTCACCAGGATGAGGCCGTGGCTCAGGCCAACAGCAATCAGCGTGTCGTTCAGATCTTCCGCGACAACAAAGAAGCTTACGACGACCTCATCGGTTCCAACGACCAGGGATACTACTGGCTGAAGCTCTGAGCGGCGCCGTCCAAGGAACACTCGAGCCCGCGACCCTCGACCCGGCGCGAACCATCGGCGCAAAATCCCACAGGTTTTCCCACACTCACCCCACAGATTTCCCGACAGGCGAACGGTCATAGTCCCGGCAGGTTTTCGACGCTGCTGGAGCACACGACCATGTCGACCACATACCTCAACCAGATCGAGTTGGCCGCGCGCTGGCGCATCTCACCGCGGACCCTGGAGCGGTGGCGCTGGTGCGGCGACGGGCCGCGTTTCGTCAAGATCGGCGGCCGGGTGATCTACCCGCTCGCGGATGTAGAGGCCTACGAAGCCGCGCAGACGCGTACCTGCACCGGTCCCACCGAGACCGTGGGTCCAGAGACCGATTACGTGCCCAAGCGCGGCAGGAAACACAAGCCGCTGGCAAAGGCCGTTGCGTGGGCGCTCGGTGACGATCGACGGCCGAATGGCCGGTCCGCGAGGTCGTGATGGCGCAGTCGGTGCCGGATACCGGAACGTCAACGGATCCCACGAAACAGTGGACCGGCGCGGTCGATCCAGTCTGCTCGTCCGCAGGTTGCGGCGGTCTGCCAGTCATCGCCCTGAACGGCACTGCTGGCCGGCCGACCACGGTCCTGGAGGTCGCGCGATGAGTCTCCGCATCGTCACCGCCGATCAACGACTTGCCGAGGCGCGCGGCAAAACCACCATTGCGCTGTTCGGTCCAACCGGGGCCGGCAAGACCTCACTGTTGAAGACACTGCCGCCGGAACCAACGGTCTGCATCGACCTGGAAGCCGGTCTCAAGTCGGTCCAGGACTGGCGCGGCGACTCCCTGCCCATCCGCACCTTCGTCGAGGCCACGGACGTAGCGTGCCTGATCGGCGGCGCCGATCCGGCGGCCGTGGACGGCGCCGATTTCAGCCGGCAGCATTACGATAGTGTCGCCCACCAGCATCCCGAGATCGCCGAACGGCTGGCGGCCAAGGACATCGTCTTCGTCGACTCGATCACCGATCTGAGCCGCCAGGCCATGGCCTGGGCGCAGACACAACCGGAGGCGTTCAGCGAGAGAACCGGCAAGCCCGACACCCGCGGCGCCTACGGGCTCGTCGCCCGCAAGGTAATCGCCCTCCTGAAGCATCTGCAGCACGCGCCGGGGAAGACGGTGATCTTCGTCGGCATCCTTGAGCGCGTCGTCGACGACCTCAATCGCGAGCACTGGCAGCCGCAGCTGGAGGGCGGAAAGACCGCCCGCGAGTTCCCCGGCATCGTCGACCAGGTCATCTCCATGAGCCTGTTCGACCGGAAGGATGGCGACTGGCGCCATGAGCCCAAGACCGGCGCGGAACGCCGCCTCGTCTGTCGCTCCGGCAATCCGTTCAGTCTTCCCGCCAAGGACCGCTCCGGCCGCCTCGACGTCACCGAACCCGCCGATCTGCTGGCGCTGCTCAGAAAGATCAACGGCGTTTCCGTGTCGTGAACCCCCTCACAAAGGAGAAACCACCAATGTACGACTTCAACGAGGTAGAGCCGCAGCGTGGCGGCGAACTCATCCCCGACGGCAGTTTTGCCAAGGTCACCATGACCATCCGCCCTGGCGGAATTGACGGACAGGGCGAGTTCGACCGGGGGCTGTTGAAAGCCTCCAATCAGCCCGGGAGCGACGTGATTTCGCTCGACTGTGAGTTCACCGTGGTCGAGGGCCCGCACGCCCGGCGCAAGTTCTGGCAAACGTTCACCGTCACCGGCGGCAAGGTCGACGAAAAAGGCGCCTTCATCGGCTGGAACATCTCGAAGCGGGTCTTCCGGTCGATGATCGACAGCGCCCTCGGACTCAACCCCGAGGACAAGAGCAATGACGCTCAGGCGAAGCGCCAGCTGCGCGGGCTCGCCGATCTCAATGGCATCACCTTCGTTGCCAAGATCATGGTCGCGCCCGACAAGGACCCCCGCTATTCAGACTCCAACAAGCTCGACCGGCCGGTATTGCCCACAGAGGACGAATGGCGGGCGGTCATGAACGGCGAGGACGTGCCGCCGAGTCCCTCCCGGCCGAGATCCAGCAACCGCGCTCAGACGCCGATCGCGCATCAGCCAGCGACGTGGAACCAACCGCAGGGACAAGCGCGACCGGCGGCTCCCGGTGCGCCAACGCCCGCTTGGCAAACACCGGCGGCTCCGTCGATCGCACAGCCGGCACCAACACAACCGACTGCCACCCCGCCGACCCCAGCGTCGCCCAATGGTGCGAGTGCGCAACCGGCGGGCCCGGCGTGGCTCAATGGCTGATGACCGACGACGCGTGGCAGGCACATGTGACCACTGAGGCGGCGAGAGCGATCGGCCAATGGCTCGAGGCAAGAGGAAGGCTGCACCAGCCCATCGCCACTCTCGCTCTTCCGGAGCTAGAGGCCATGGCTACCGCCGCCATCAGCCGGTTCATCGTGCTGGCATCGCAGGGGATGCGGGAGCGTCCGGCAGAGACAGCGGAGCTGCGAGACCTGCTCCTGCCGTAAGGCCGTGTGCCATCTGCAACCGCGAGGATCGAGGCTTTGGCTATGTACACCTGCTCAGACCGGATCGTTATCCCAGCTACCGCTTCTGCTCGATGCGCTGTCTCGATGCCGGTTCCGCATTGGCGAAGAGGAAGGATGGGATGATCGATAAGACCGACATGGAACGCCGTGCGATCAAGGATGCGCGCCGGTTTTTCGCCGAGGCGCTCACCGAGCTCGGCTTGATGGAGCCGTTCCACGATCGCAGCGCCGAGGACATCGATCGCCTGATCGAAGCCTGTGTCGATGGTTTTCAGGATTCGATGCAGCGGCAATCTCTGAACGACGATTTGCCCTTCTGAGGCCGGACCCGTGAACGCCATCATCGACCTCAACAGCGGATCCGGATTCGTCTACGGCCGATCCTCACCTGTCACGGACTCCGCTATGCGGATCAACGCCGCGATCGATGCTGCGCTCGTCGCCGCGGATCGCCGCGAGCCCCCACGCGACTACCTGGGCGGCAGCCGCATCGGCGAGCCCTGCAGCCGCAAGCTGGTCTACGAGGTCACCAAAACGCCGAAGGATGAGGGCAAGGAATTCGGGGGTGGCCTGCTCCGCGTGTTCGCGGCCGGCCATCAGTTCGAAGACCTCAGCATCCGCTGGCTGCGGGCGGCCGGTTTCGATCTCCGCACCCGCAACCGCATGGGCCAGCAGTACGGGTTCTCGGTGGCCGGCGGCCGCATCCGCGGTCACATCGACGGCGTCATCGTCGACGGGCCGGACGTCGGGATCTCTTGGCCGGCCCTGTTCGAGCACAAGGCGCTCAATGGCAAATCGTGGACCGATCTGGTCAAGCGAGGGTGCCGCGTCTCCAAGCCCGTCTATTGGGGGCAGCTCCAGCTGTACATGGCGTACATGGATCTGGCGGTCGCGCTGTTCACGGCGATGAACAAGGACAGCCAGGAGCTCTACCACGAGGTCGTCGCCTTCGATCCAGCCGACGCGCAAGCCCTCTCCGATAAGGCCGTTCAGGTTCTCCGCGCCGCCGACGCCGGCATACTGCTGCCGCGCATCGCCGGCGCTTCCGATTTCTATCTCTGCCGGATGTGTGACTACGCCCGGCGCTGCTGGGAGGACGACGCATGAAGTTGCCCCGGCGCGACAGCATCCCCACCGATGTCGCCCGTGTCCTGCGATGCAAGGGCGTGGATCGCCGCTGCTATCTCGCTCACGACGGGTCCAACATCTACACCAGCAGCGGGACCATCGAAGACTGGCATGGTGCCCCTCGATGGGCAGCGATCAACGTGCATCCCACCGTCGGGCGCAACGCCACCGGCCACAGGCTGCCGGCGAGCAGTTGGGAGATCGACCTGTGAGCGGCTTCGCGCCATCGCCGGCGCAGAGCCGGGCCATCGCCGATATCCAGGACTGGTTTGACAACCGAACCGATGAGCAGCAGGTGTTCCGTGTGTTCGGGTATGCCGGGAGCGGAAAAACCTCGATCACCAAGCACGCCATCGCAGAACTCGGTCTCGACACGATGGCCCGTGAGCCCGACGGCAGCACCTCCGTGACCGGCGGCGTCCTCTATGGCGCATTCACCGGAAAAGCGGCGCTCGTCATGTCCCGCAAGGGCACGCCGGCATCCACCATCCACAGTCTGATCTATCGGGTCTCCGAGGCGACGCAGGCGGAGATCGACAAGGTCAAGAAGGACATCGCCGAGATCAAGGCGAAGTTGCCGAACATCGGACCGAGCGAGCGGCTGCTCGAAGAGTCAAGAATGAGAAGCCTGGAGCTGCGTCTCGCCGACATCCACAAGCCGCGGTTCGTCCTCAACGAGCAATCCATCGTTCACGATGCCAAGCTGATCGTTCTCGACGAGGTGTCGATGGTCGGCGAGGAGATGGCGCGTGATCTGCTCGCTTTCGGAAAGCCGATCCTGGTGCTGGGTGATCCCGGCCAGCTGCCGCCGATCAAGGGCCAGGGCGCGTTCACCCAGGCCGAGCCCGACGTGATGCTGACCGAGATCCATCGCCAGGCCGGCGAGAGCGCTATCATCCGCCTTGCCACCATGGCGCGGCAGGGCCACCCCATCCCCTACGGCGAGCACGATGACTACGTGTGGAAGATGCGCCGCGATCAGGTCGGGCCGGAGCAGATGCTGCGTGGCGGCCAGGTCATCTGCGGGCGCAACGCCACCCGCGTCCAGCTCAATCTGGCCATGAAGCATGCCGCCGGATTCGACGACGACTATCCAAGCGGCGCCGGTGAAAAGATCATTTGCCTCAAGAACCGCAACGACATCGGCATCGTCAACGGCATGTTTCTGGAGTTCACCGACATTCGCGACGAAACCGCGAGCTGTTTCTCCGCCACCGTCCTTAGCGAAGATGGCGAAGCCGTCGGCAGCGATGGCGAACGGCACTTTATCTACAAGGGCCACTTCGACGAGCACGTCCGGCCCGATCCCGAGCGCGATCGGCGCGACCACTGGATCAAGAAGGGCCTGATCGAGGCGGTCTGGGGCTACGCCATCACCTGCCACAAATCTCAGGGCTCCCAGTGGGAAAACGTCCTCGTGTTCGACGACGGCCTTGGTCGCACCGCCGAAGACCGTGCCCGCTGGCTCTACACCGCCATTACCCGGGCGGAGAAAGGGCTGGTGATCCTTGATTGATTTCAACGACGTCAGGCCGATCGGCCTCACCGCCGTTCGCTTCGACCTGGACGACATCGTCCAGAGGCTGCGCGATACGGCCGAGACATGGGTCGCGAACCACTTCCCGAACGGGCGCCGGCTCGGCGACGAATGGCGCCTTGCCAACATCCACGGCCAGGCCCCCCGCAAGCAAGGGTCGTGCGTGATCACCCTCAAGGGCGAACACGCCGGCGACTGGATCGATTTCGACGACAACCAGGGCGGCGGTCCGATCAGTGCCCTCGAGCATGCCTCCGGGTTTTCCGGGCGCGCACTGATCGAGTACGCCGCCGAGGTGGCCGGATCCGTGCCGCTCAACGGCAAGCGGCGTTCGAGCGCAAAGGAACAACCCCCGTCCGGAACGACGCCGGGATGTCAAACGCGAGATCGAGTTCGTCCTCTCGTGCCGTACCGATCGCAGGGACGGTAGCCGAGACATACCTGAGATCACGTGGTCTCGCGGTGCCACAAAGCGTCGATCTGCTGTTCCATCCGGATCTGACCTACTGGGACACCCGGACCGGCCATCCGGCGATGGTGGCCCCGGTGCGGGATACCGGCGGCGAGGTCATCGCCATCCACCGCACCTACCTTGCTGAGGACGGATCCGGAAAGGCCGACGTTCCGAAGCCGCGGATGATGCTGGGACCGGTCGGCGGTGGCGCCGTGCGCCTCGCTCCGGCAAGCGATAACGGCGTGATTGGCATCGCCGAGGGCATCGAGACGGCGCTCTCCGTTATGCAGGCGTGTCCGCAACTGCCGGTGTGGGCCGCGCTGTCGGCCGGCAACATCGAGCAGCTCAATCTGCCCGCCGGCATTCGCCGCGTGGTGATCCTCGTCGACAACGACCCCAACGGCACAGGCCTGGGCGCGGCCGAACGGGCGGCACAGCGCTTCCAAGGTGAAGGCCGGCGGATCTGGCTCGCATTGCCATCCCGGGTTGGCGACGACTTCAACGACGTGCTGTTGCGCGACGGCGTCGAGTCCGTCAAGCAGAGCGTCGAAGCCGCCATCGAGTGGACGCCGTCGTCAGGGTCTTCCACATCCGCGGACCGAGAGACGCCGCGGACTGACGACTTCCGGCCGGTGGGCTTCACCGGTCCTCGAGATGCGATGCCCCGGCTCCGCGCCGACGACGGCGATCTGGCGCGGCTGGCATCAAGGGCATGGGGACAGCTGCTGGCGTCCAACGATCCGCCGTGGCTGTTCCGCGCCGCCGGCCGGCCCAGTTGGATCGAGCGCGACGAAGACGGGCGGCCGTTCCCATATGCCATGACCGAGGACCGGGTGCGGCACGTCCTGGCACGTTTGGCGGTGTGGTTGCGGATGTCGCGCAACGGCGATCTCGTCCCGGCGCATCCGCCCCAGGGCCTGGTCAAGGATATCCTGGCGACGCCGAACCCTGCCCTGCCGATCCTGGCCGGCGTCGTCACCGCCCCGGTGTTCGGCATCGATGGCACGTTGATCACCACGCCCGGCTACCATCCGGCGACACGCCTCCTCTATGAACCGCAACCCGGGTTCGAACTGCCGGAGATCCCTGAACGACCGGACGCCCGTGAAGTCGCCGCCGCCCGAGCCCTTCTCCTCGACGAGATGCTGGGCGAGTTTCCGTTCGGCAGCCAGGCGGAACGCTCCCACGCGCTGGCGCTGCTGCTGCTACCCTTCGTGCGGCCGCTGATCAAGGGACCGACGCCGCTCCACCTGATCGAGAAACCGGCGCCCGGGACCGGTGCGACCCTGATGGTCGACGCGATGTCGATGGTGGCCACCGGAGTCGGCGCCAGCGTCATGGTCGAGGGCCGCGATGACGAGGAATGGCGCAAGCGCCTGACCGCCAAACTGCGAACCATTCCCACCATGCTGCTGATCGACAATCTCAGGCATCGTTTGGATTCGTCATCGGTCGCCGCAGCGCTGACCGCGCCGTACTGGGAGGATCGCATCCTCGGCAAGTCGGAGATGACCCGCTTCCCCATCCGCTGCGTTTGGGTTGCCACCGGCAACAATCCGCAATTCTCTAACGAACTGGCGCGCCGGCTGGTCCGGATCCGCCTCGACGCCCACGTCGATCAGCCATGGCTGCGGGACGGCTTCCGTCATCCCGACCTTCTCGGCTGGGTACGGCAGAACCGGGGGCGCCTGGTTGCCGCGTGCCTCACCCTTGGCCGTGCCTGGATCGCCGCAGGCAGACCAAGCCACCCGCGTACGCTCGGCAGCTTCGAGGCCTGGGCCCAAACCATCGGTGGCATCCTCGAAGTGGCCGGCGTCGAGGGATTTCTTTCGAACCTGGAGGAGATGTACGAGACCGCGGACGCCGAGGGCGCGACCTGGCGGGTTTTCGTCAGCCTGTGGTGGGAGTGGTTCGGCACCGCCGAAGTCGGTACCGGCGACCTCCACCAGGTGGCCTTTGCGTGCGAGCCGCCGTTGCCGCTGGGAGCCGGCAACGAGCACTCGCAGCGTATCCGGTTGGGCAAGGCGCTCGGGCGAATGCGAGACCGCATATTCGTTGTCGGACAGCTGCAGCTGCGCATCAAGGCTGCGGGCGAACGCCAGCGCGCACAGCAGTGGGTTCTGATCATCGAAAATGAAGGTCCGGATAAACACTCACCACACTCACTTGCCGGTCCTGCCACGAGTGAGTGTTCGAGTGACGAGCAACACGTCGCCCAGTCTGGAAGTCTACAGCAAAATCAGATGCCTAGTGAGTGTTGGGGCATTTCCGCGCAAGGCGCTTTTTCTCAAGTTTCCGAGCAAAATCAATACGGTAGTGAGTGTTCGGCCGTTCCGGACCAACACTCACACTCACACTCACTCGGATTTTCCAAACAGGATCAATGCACTAGTGAGTGTGGTGAGTGTAGTGAGTGTTTTTCACCCCTATACGCGTGCGCGGACGTACGCGCGCACGCCCGCGCGATAGGGACCGCCGGAAAACACTCACAACACTCACAACATTCACTTACCCCAGACAAATCAGCCACTTGCGGCGGTGAATGTGTTGGTGAGTATCCCGATCGACATTCACCAGAGTCCCGGACCGCTCCGCCCGACTTCGATGCGATCTTCGACGCCTACGGGCTCAACCCGATGGATGACGACGACCGGGTGGAGGCCACGCGCATCTGGATGCAGCTGGCGACCGGTCCCCCAATCGCAAGCGAACCATGATCCGAGATGAGCGGATGGCGGCGGCGTTCCTGGCAGTTCCCCGCCGCCACCCTCACCACGATGACCCGAGATGAGGAGAACACCATGGTCACCAGGACTCTGACGCAACTACTGCCTGACGCAAGTCCGGAGCGCGCCCATTTGGCGCTTGCTGGCGGCTACGACAGTGCACCCACCATCCTCGCACTGGATCTGGGCCATAAGGCCGGCTGGGCGTTGGGCTCAACGGACGGCGGCATCACCAGCGGAACCGAGGAGTTCCGACACGACCGCTGGCAGGGCGGCGGGATCAAGTTCCTCAAATTCAAGCGTTGGTTGACCGAGATGAAGGGTTGGTCCGGCGGGCTCGACCTGATTGTGTTCGAGGAGGTGCGGCGGCACTTGGGCGTTGACGCGGCCCATGCCATGGGGGGCTGGCTCGCCATCCTGACGGCTTGGTGTGAACACCACGGTGTTCCGTACGAGGGCGTGCCCGTCGGCACCATCAAGCGCTTCATCGCCGGCAAGGGCAACGCCGACAAGGACGCAGTCATCGCTGCCGTACGGGCGCTCGGCTTCGATCCCGAGGACGACAACGAGGCGGACGCACTGGCCTTGCTGCAGTGGGCCATCGCCAATCGCATCGATGGAGGTGTGCGATGAACCGGAATCATTCGAGCGCCGTCAGCGCCGCCTCGGGAGCGCGGTCGAGAATACGGAGCAACGCCTTCGCGGGCCCCGCCGGCAGCCGTTTGCCCTGTTCCCAGTTGCGGACCGTGTCAAGCGGAACCCCGATCCGTGTGGCAAAGGCGGCCTGCGTGAGCCCCGTCTTGCGCCGCACGCGCCGAGCATACGCCGCAGCGTCCTGCCACAACGCGTGGTCGTCATCAGCCGCCTGGCGGGCAATCTCGGCCTCGGTCGTGCGGTCCACGCGAGCGCCATCAATGCGTCCTTTCAGCGGTACGCGAGCGTCCGTGTCGGTGCGGATCAAAGATCCGTCACGCTCCAGTGTTGCCTGCACTCGCTTCATCCCATTCGAACTTCATGCGACGAATGTAGGCCAGAGGACGAGTTGTGCCAACAGCTCGGTTGTCCTCAATGCGGAAAGGGGAGCTCTCTGATGAACGGCGCCATGCTGCTTCAGCACGCTGCCGGCGTCATCGAGAGCCGCGAGCGCGCATATGGCTCCCCGGTAGGTAGCTTCACGCAAATCGCCGCCCGGTGGTCTCTGACGCTCGGCGTCACCGTCAGTCCGGCGCAAGTGGCGCTTTGCCTCATCGACCTCAAGCTCGCCAGGCTCACCCACGATCCCCAGCACCTCGATTCCACCGTCGATGTCGCCGGGTACGCCGCATGCCTGCGGGAGGTGAGCCGTGAGGTCTGAGACAAGAGGCTCGCTGGAGCACCACCTGCCCCGCTCGGCGCCAACCGAGGAAGAACTGTTCCTCATGCGCCGGGCGGCGTGGCGGAAACAGGGGATCGCGGTGATCGCCCCGGACGACATCCACGACGACTGGATGCGGCAGGCTGTGGTCAACGAGGCCACAAGGCTCTACGGCCGGCGGGAGGTGGCGTGATGGCGCGGCGGAAGCGCAAGGCCGAGATCGTCAAGCCGGCGGCGGCAACGCGGCCGGACGGCGCCCTCGAGGCCGTCTACGAGGCCGATCCGGACGGCCGGCCCGTCGTCCACCATCGCACCGTCGACACGCTCGGTCGGATGCTTCGAGCCGGCACGATCACCAAGGACATGCACGACGCGGCACGGGATTTTCAGGCGTCGTTCACGATCGCCCGGTTCGATGCCGTGCGGTGCATGTCGCTGGTGCGTATTTCAGGCTCGTCGAATGAGCTTCGCTTCACCGAGGCGCAGCTGGACGCTCGCCGCCGGGTCGGCAAAGCGCTGGACGCTCTCGGCGGGCTTGGCGGTCCATGCGGCGCTTGCGTTTGGCATGTCGTCGGTCTGCAATGCTCGATCCGCGAGTGGGCCATGCGCCAAGGCTGGGGCGGCCGGCCGATTGGCGAAAAGCAAGCGCAGGGGATCTTGATTGCGGCGCTAGGGGTGCTGGCGGGGTCGCATGGGTATGGTCAGCGTTGATCGACGCGTTTCGTGGGAGCGCCGCGACCAGCGGCGCTCCTAACAAATCCTTCGATAGCAACGTGCCTCTTCAACGTCATTGAATGGGCAAGGACGGAGCTAAGCTGCGACACTTTGGAACTGCAATGTGCAACCATGAGCTGTCCAAAAGCGCGGGGCGCTCATTCCTGCCACTTCCCACGAACGGCTTCGAATAAAGTTTTGTAGACGCTTCTCGGCCCATGGCAAGTGATAAGGCGCTTGTTTTCGATTATGTCAGACTGATGGAAGGCCACTCCGAACACCAGCTTGCTCGACAGGGACAGCTGGCCATCGTCACCTCTGTTGCAGTACACGCGCCATAGGGTACCGCCGCTCACGCCCTGGTAGCTAGAGGCGTCTCGAAGTCAGAGTCGTATGACACCTCGAAGTCGAGCAAGTCGAAACCGTTGGAATTGCGTTCACCAACCAATTCGCCAACGCCGTAGAGTGACCGGAATCCCTTCACGCGGTGAAAGCCGCGCTCGGGAGGCAGGTCAATGGTCCATTCAGCGACCGTGCCTGAAATACCGTCGAAAAAGGGCGTGCCGGGCAGACCGCCACGAAGAACCGGGGTCCGTCGCTTTTCGAGATTGAAGAATACACCTTTCGCCTTCAGTGCCGCGGCAGCATACGAAGGTAGTCGCAGGAAACCCAAGTCCGGTCCCTCCGGCCCAAATACGTCCGCCGCGATCGTCAACTTCTCCGTATGCTGCATGTTGATCGTCAGCCTGTGGAGGAACCAGAGTCTGTCCGAGATTGCACGATGCCGACCTCGCCCTGGTCGGGCAGGTTTCTCAAGACGTGCGCTGCCGTGAGAATTCCGTGGACCGGGCCCACAGTCACCAGCGTGCCGGACCCTGCTGCGTCAGCATCTTGTGCACCTTGGTGAACCGTGACCCGCGCAAAACCAATGATAAAGTTAGCGATCACGCTGGACGCTTCTTCGAGGATGGGCTCGGCCTCATGCTTCTCCATTCGTCGATGATAGCTTACCGAAGCCCGCGCTCAACCCTGAGCGATCAGCGCCTAGGCCACTTTTGGGTCAAGCCTCTCAGTCGGCAAGCAGATGCAGCGCGACGGAGCCGATGCACACGGCGGAAATTGGTGAAAAGCAGGCGCAGGGGATCCTGATCGCAGCGTTGGGGGTTTTGGCGAGCCACTACGGGTATGGAGAAAAATTCAGAAACAACATTTTGAGGTATTGACATGAGGACTCGCAACATGTAGTGTTTCGCCATCGTTCGAATTGCGGCTGCAGCGGTTCTCCGGCGCAGCCGCAGTTCGCAACTTGTTGAAAACGTTGGTTCCTTCCTGGGCCACAACCTATGCTGGTGGGCGGAGCGCGGTAGATCGCTAGTGTGAGCCGCAAATTTTGGGAAGCCACCCAGCCGGAAGCCACCCTCCGATCCAACATAGTCTCGTGAATACAGTGCTTTAGCTGGACTCCAACCTGGATTTCGGGTGGACTCCTGGAGTCCACTTTTGGATCCACCGGCTGGATCCGGAGTCCGGCGCTGGTGTCCACGCCAGTTCCCCTCATCCGCAAGGACAACACCGTGACCCTTCGTTTCCTGCCCGAGCAGATCGAGCAGTGGCCGCTCGCGCGCCTCCAGCCGTACGCCAGAAATGCGCGCACCCATTCCGACGACCAGGTCGCCAGGATCGCCGCATCGCTGGTCGAGTACGGCTGGACGGCGCCGGTGATGGTCGCAGACGATGGGGAGATCATCGCCGGGCATGGCCGGTTGCTCGCCGCGCAGCATCTCGGCCTCGACGAAGTGCCGGTCATCCGCCTCTCGCATCTGACGCCCGAGCAGGTGCGCGCCTACCGGATCGCCGACAACCGTCTGTCAGAGCTGTCCGGCTGGGATGACGAGTTGCTGTCGGCCGAGCTGCACGCTCTCAACGCGGCCGGCTTCGATCTCGACTTGACTGGCTTCGAGGGCGAGGACCTGGATCGATTGCTGGCGCCACTTGTGGACGACGAGGGCGACGGCCTCGTCGGCGAGGACGAGATCCCGGAGCCGCCTGCAGAGCCGGTGACTAAGCCCGGAGATCTCTGGATCCTCGGCGATCATCGTCTGCTGTGCGGCGACAGCACCAAGGCCGATGATGTCATCCAGGTAATGGATGGCAAGAAGGCGATCCTGTTCGCAACCGATCCGCCGTATTTGGTCGACTACGACGGCACCAACCATCCGTCGAAGCAGGGTGGTCCCGACAAGAACAAGGACTGGGGCGACAGTTACGGCATCACCTGGGACGACGCAAGCCAGGGCCCCGAGCTATACGAAGGGTTCATCCGCGCCGCCATCGACCATGCCATCGCACCGAACGCCGCGTGGTATTGCTGGCACGCCAGCCGCCGGCAGGCGATGGTCGAGGGCGTGTGGGAGAAGCTCGGCGCCTTCGTCCATCAACAGATCGTCTGGGCCAAGGACCGCGGCATCCTGACGCGCTCCTACTACCTGTGGCAGCACGAGCCCTGTTTCTTCGGCTGGATCAGGGGGAACAAGCCGCCGCGGGTTTCCGAGGACTACCCGAGCACGGTGTGGACCATCCCGACGGTGAAGGTGGGCGAGAAGACCGACCACCCGACGTCGAAGCCGATCGAGGTGTTCGCCATCCCGATGCGCCAGCACACGCGGCCGGGCCAGGTCTGCTACGAGCCGTTCTCCGGTTCGGGCTCGCAGATCATCGCCGGCGAGACGACGGGCCGGCGGGTGTTCGCCATCGAGATCAGCCCGCAGTACGTGGACGTGGCGGTGAAGCGCTGGCAGACGGCGACGGGCAAGCAGGCGATGCTAGACGGCGATGGCCGCGCGTACGACGAGGTGGCCGGCGAGCGACTTCCGCAAGCGGCGTGACTTCGCGGCAGTCGCGCAGGATGTCGCTGGTGGAGGCGGTCGCCAACGTGGCGGTCGGCTACGCCGTTGCCGTGCTGACGCAGATTTTGGTGTTCCCTCTGTTCGGGATCCGCACCACCTTGGGCGAGAACCTGGTAATCGGCCTCTTATTTACATTCATCTCGATCGCCCGATCGTTCGCGCTGCGCCGCGTCTTCGAGGCGATCCGCGTTCGGGCCACAACCAACGCCGCCGGGCGGTGAACCCGGCGGCGTCGCAGTCTGCAGTCGTGCTCAACCGACCACTCGGTAGATCGTATATGAGCCCCGGGCACCTTCCTTATTGGGGCCCACCATGCGCACCCGTTCGGTGGTGATGGTGAGGCCGAGTTTCTTCTTGAGGGCGCCGGCGATCGCTCCCCGAATTGTGTGATTTCGCCACTGAGTGACCTCGGCGATCTGTTCGACAGTGGCGCCTTCGGGGCGGCGCAGGAGTTCGATCATCATCGCCTGTTTTGTGCCGTGGCGCGCCTTCGGAGTTTGCTCCACCGTGCCGTTGTTCGACGGCTCCGCCGTTCCCTGAAGGGTGGGCATGTTTTCGGCTGCGGCCGGTTCGTCGGAGCTTGTGACGTCGGCGCCGCGCTCGGTGTTCGGAACAGCCGACCCGCTGTCTTCGCCACGGAGTTGAGCACGCCACTCGGCGGCACTGATTCGGCCGCTCAACAGGCCGTCGGCGGCATCGAAGACGTCCTCGGCGCTGATGCCGATCTGCGTGGCATTGCGCTCGATAGCCTTGATGGCATTGCGCTTGGTATTGGGGTTGCGGCGCTCGTTCTCCAGGGCGCTGAGGATCTGGGCGAGTTCCGACAGGCTGAAATGGTATTCGACGGTCATGGTCCGCGTCCTTGTGCTTTCTTCGCCGCGACCATCGCGGCGCTGCTACCAGCCTAAGCCCCGTCGGATCGCCAGTCGGGGCATTGGTGCGCGCCTGCTTCGTTCGTCTCGATGATCACATGAACGCGTACATGCGCCCCGACATCAACTCCAATCGGCTGTTATTTAATGGCTTTCTTGGTTGAATGCTGATCATTCGATGACCGCGCAGCGCCAAGGCATGAGCGAGCGCGAGTACGCCCGCCATGCCGGTATCTCCCGCGGCGCGGTGCAGAAGGCGCGCTCCTCGGGTCGGCTGGTGCTGCATGCCGATGGATCGATCGACGCCGCGGCATCGGACGCCCGCCGTTCCCAGGCGACGGACCTCGCGAAGCAGCGCGGCCGGCGCGATGAAGCGATGCGCCCCGTACCGCGTGCGGCTGTTGGCGCCGTCAGCGAGACGTTGCGCGAGCACGGCATGCCGGAGCCCGCCGGCGGCAACATGACGTATTTGCAGGCACGCACCGCCAACGAGGTGCTGAAGGCGCACGAACGTCGGCTGCGATTGCAGAAGCTGAAGGGCGAGGTGGTCGACCGCGCCCGCGCCGTCGCGTTGGTGTTCCGGCTGGCGCGGCAGGAGCGGGATGCCTGGGCCGGATGGCCGGCGCGGATTTCTGCCGTGATGGCCGCCGACCTCGGCGTCGGCGCCCATACCATGCAGACGGTTCTGGAGAGCCATGTCCGGCAACACCTCGCAGAGCTCGCCGAGGTTCGGCCGGACTTCCGCTGAGACGATCGATCCCGGCTTGTCGCGTCCCGCGTCCGCTGGCGCGCATGACGAAGCGGAGGAACTGCTCCGCGCCTGGCGCGATGGTCTCACACCCGATCCGAACTTCACCGTCTCGGCGTGGGCGGACAAACACCGGATCCTGAGCTCGCGGGGCTCATCCGAGGCCGGCCCGTGGCGGACCGCACGGACGCCGTACCTGCGGGCGATCATGGACGCGCTGTCGCCGTCGCATCCAGCCCAGCGGCTGGTGTTCATGAAGGGCTCACAAATCGGCGCCACCGAAAGCGGATCCAACTGGATCGGTTACGTCATCCACCATGCGCCGGGGCCGATGCTGGCGGTGCAGCCGACGGTAGAATTGGCGAAGCGATTTTCGCAGCAGCGCATCGATCCGTTGATCGGGGAAACCCCGGTGCTGGGCGACAAGGTGGCGCCGGCGCGATCGCGGGACTCCGGCAACACCGTGCTGTCGAAGGAGTTCCCGGGCGGCATCCTGGTGATGACCGGCGCCAACTCGGCTGTCGGTCTGCGGTCGATGCCGGTGCGTTACCTGTTCCTCGACGAGGTCGACGCCTACCCGCCGTCGGCCGACGAGGAAGGCGAGCCGGTGGCGTTGGCCGAGGCGCGCACCCGCACGTTCTCCTGGCGGCGCAAGGTGTTCCTCGCCTCGACGCCGACGATCCAGGGGTTGTCGGTGATCGAGCGGGAGTTCGATGCCTCCGACCAGCGGCGATACTTCGTGCCATGTCCGAGTTGCGGGCATCGTCAGTGGCTCCGGTTCGAGCGGCCTGGCGGATAAGGGCCGGCCTGAGACCGTCGCCTACCACTGCGAGTCCTGCGAGACACCGATCGCCGAGCACCACAAAACGCAGATGCTGGCGGAGGGCGAGTGGCGGCCGACGGCGACCTCAGCCGATCCGCTGACCATCGGCTTTCATCTCTCGGGCCTGTATTCGCCGGTGGGCTGGCTGTCTTGGGAGCGGATCGCCCGCGAGTGGGAGGCGGCGCAAGTGTCCGACGAGGCCAAGCGGAGTTTCATCAACGGCGTGCTGGGCGAGACCTGGGCGGAAACCGGCGAGGCCCCCGACTGGCAGCGCCTCTATGACCGTCGCGAGGACTGGCGGCGCGGCACGGTGCCGATGGGCGGGCTGTTTCTCACCGCTGGCGCCGACGTGCAGAAGGACCGCATCGAGGTCTCTGTTTGGGCTTGGGGCCGCGGACTGGAGAGCTGGCTCGTCGACCACGTCGTCATCGACAGCGGGCCCGGCGATGCCGCCACCTGGAATGCGCTGACGGCGCTGCTGGGAGAGACCTGGCCGCACGAGACTGGCGCCCGGCTTGGCGTCGCCCGCCTCGGTATCGACACCGGCTACGAGGCCCCGGCGGTGTATGCCTGGACCCGTCGCGTGGGCCGAGCCCAGGTGGTCGCGGTCAAGGGCGTCGACGGCTTCAACCGCTCGGCGCCGGTGAGCGGACCCACGTACGTGGACGCCACCGAGGGCGGTGTGAAAATTCGCCGCGGCGCGCGCCTCTGGACCGTCGCCGTCGCCACGTTCAAGAGCGAGACCTACCGGTTTCTCCGGCTCGACCGGCCGACCGACGAGGACGTCGAGGCCGGCGTTGTCTGTCCGCCCGGCTACTTGCATCTCCCTCGCGGCGTCGATGCCGAATGGGTCAAACAGCTGGTCGCCGAACAGCTGATCACGGTGAAGACCCGACGCGGCTTCGCCCGGCTGGAATGGCAGAAGCTGCGCGAGCGCAACGAGGCGCTGGACTGCCGGGTCTATGCCCGCGCCGCCGCCTGGATCGCGGGCGCGGACCGCTGGAGCGAGCGGCGGTGGCGCGAGTTGGAGGCGCAGTTGGGCGGTGGTCCCGATCACGATGACGGCGGTGTCGATGCGCATGTCACCGCTCCGCCCGCAACCGCTGGACAGATCGCGCCGCGGTCCCGACGGGGACGGCGGGTGTTCCGTTCGAGCTACTTGAGCTGATCCATGACCCTGGACGAGATGATTGCCCAGCGCGACGCGCTGCTGTCGGCGCGGTACCGCGGTGTGCGCACGGTCGAATACGACGGCCGTCGCGTCACCTATGCCACCGACGCCGAGATGGCGGCGGCGCTCGCCGATCTGGAACGCCGGATTGCCGTGGCCGATACCGGCGCCCGCCGGCGGCGGATCCTGACGTCGGCGAGCAAGGGTCTGTGATGCCGGGCATGATGAGCCATTGGCGCCGCCGGGTCGGCGCCTTCATCGGCGGCTTCGAGGCCGGGCTCGGCAACCGGCGGCTCAAGGGCTTCCGGCCGAGCCGGGCTCATGTCAACACGCTGATCGCCGCGGCCGGCGCTGACGTCACCGCGCGGGCCCGCTGGCTGGTGCGCAACAACGGCTACGCGGCCAATGCCGTCGAGAGCTGGGCCGGCAACGTGGTCGGCGCCGGCATCAAGCCGTCGTCGCTGATCGAGGATGCGGCGCTGAAGGCCCAGGTACAGCGGTTGTGGCTCGACTGGACCGACGAGTCCGATGCCGAAGGGCTCACCGACTTCTATGGCCAGCAGCGCCGCGCCGCTCGCGAGCTGTTCATCGCCGGCGAGGTGTTCTTCCGGTTCCGGCCTCGCCGACCGGAAGACGGGCTGACGGTGCCACTGCAGCTGCAGATGCTGCCGGCTGAGATGCTGCCGCTGAACCGAAACGAACCACTCGCCAATGGCCACGTCATCCGCCAGGGCATCGAGTTCGACCGCATCGGCCGCCGGGTCGCCTACCACTTCCTGCGCCGGCATCCGGGCGATGTGACCGATCACGGCCTCGCCGGCGAGACGGTGCGGATCCCGGCGTCCGAGATCATCCACGTCATCGATCCCGTCGACGCCGGCCAACTGCGCGGTGTCTCCCGGTTTGCGCCCGGGCTGGTCAAGCTGTTCCTGTTGGATCAGTACGACGACGCCGAGCTCGACCGCAAGAAGGTGGCGGCGATGCACGCCCTGTTCATCACCACCCCGGCGCCGGCCGAGCCGTTCGATGCCGCCGAGACCACCGGCGATGACGGCGAACGGACCATGGACCTGCAGCCGGGCCAGGTGGTGATGCTGGAGCCCGGCGAGGAGATCCAGACGTCGGCGCCGGCCGACGTCGGCCAGACCTACGAGGCGTTCCAGTACCGAACCCTGCTGCAGGTGTCGGCAGCGCTCGGGGTCCCGTACGCGTATCTCTCCAACGACATGCTGAAGGCCAACTACTCGAACTCCCGGCTGGCGCTGCTGGAGTTCCGGAGGCGGATCGAAGCGTACCAGCATGCGGTGATGGTCTGGCAGCTGTGCCGGCGGGTCTGGGCGCGGTGGATGGACACCACCGTGCTGTCCGGCGCCCTCGCCATTCCCGACTATGGCGCCGATCCGCGCACCTATCAGGCCTGTGCGTGGCTGCCGCCCAAGTGGGACTGGGTCGATCCGCTGAAGGATGCCCGCGCCGAGATCGAGCAGATCGAGGCCGGTCTGAAGAGCCGGACCCAGGCCCTTGCCGAACGCGGCTACGACGCCGAACAGGTGGACGCCGAGATCGCCGCGGACCGGGAGCGCGAGCGGATCTCGGACTCGATTTCGGCGGGGCGGCAGGAAGCGCGCCGCCGGCTCAACCGCTCAGCGAGGCTACCGCCGCGGAGGATGGCCGAACGGATTGAGGGTCGGTACCGCCGTCGGCGCAAAATCCGCGACGTTGCGGGTGACGACGGTGAGGCCGTGCTCCAGCGCCGTCGCCGCGATCATGAGGTCGGCGCTGTCGTTGCCGATGGCGGCGCTCAGCCGGCCCCAGCGCCGTGCCGCCTGCAGGTCGAACGGCAGGATCCGGTCGCTGTAGACGGCGAGCACCGTGTCCAGCCATGAGGCGAGCGCATCGGCAAAGTCCGGATCCTTGGATCGTTGTAGTGCGATGCCGCGCTCGATCTCGCCGATGCTGACGACGCTCACGAAAAGGTCGCCTGTTCGCTGCCGTTCGATCCATGCCACGACGCCCGGATCGCGCTGCCGTTTGCGCAGCTCCGACAGCACCACCGTATCGACGAGATACATCAGAGATCGAGGTCGCGCGGCCGCACTTTGGAGCGGGGAAACGTGCCGTCGTCCTGGGGCATGGCCAGCAGCATGTCCGCGAACGACGGGGCCTCGGCCCGCTCCAGGTGGCGCAAGCGCTGGTACTCGGCCGCATCGACCACGACCACGGCCGGCTTTCCGTGCTTGGTCACGGTCTGCGGCTCCTTGTGAGCGGCCTCGACGACGGCGCTAAACCGGTTCTTGGCGTCCTGCACCGACCAGATTGATCCGGACATCTTGCATTCACTCTAGCCAGAAAGTCTGTCCAGAATATGCGCTTCCACGACCACGCCGTCAACACGGCGCGTGCCCGTACGGATCCTGCGGCGCTGGCCGCGGCCCGGCTTGCCGGCCGGCCCCTGGCGATCGCGCCTGGCCGTCTCGAGGGATTGCTGGCGAGCGTCCCAGCTACCCTCGAACCCTCGAGCCGGTTGACCACGCCTGCGCCATTCGCGGCGCCGGTGGGTCTCAGTGTCACCGACGCCGGCATCGCGGTGATCCCGATCACAGGCCCGCTGGTTGCCCGCGGCGACTGGCTGACGGCCCTGTTCGGCGCCTTGGAATACGGCGAGGTCGCCGCAGCAGTCGAGACCGCCGCGCGGGATCCGTCGGTGCGCGGCATCCTCCTCGAGGTGGACTCGCCCGGCGGCGAGGTCGGCGGCCTGTTCGACCTGGTCGAGCGCATCCGCGACCTCAAGGAAATCACGGAGAAGCCGGTCTGGGCCGTTGCCAGCGAGAGCGCGCTATCGGCGGCCTATGCCATCTCCTCGGCTGCCGACCGCCTTTACGTCACCCGCACCGGCGAGGTGGGTTCGGTCGGCGTCATTGCCGTGCACATCGACGCGAGCGGTGCCGACGCCATGGCCGGTCTCAAGTGGACGCTGATCCACGCCGGCGAACGCAAGACCGATGGCAACCCCCACGAGCCGCTCACGCCGCGGGCCCATGCCGACATCCAGGCCGACGTCGACCGGCTCTACGACCAGTTCGTCGGCCTGGCCGCCGCCAACCGCGGGATGGCGCCGGAGAGCGTCCACGCCACCGAGGCGGCGATCTATCGGGGCGCGCTCGCCGTCGATGCCGGACTAGCCGACCGCGTCGGCACCCTCGACCAGGCGCTCGCCGATCTCACCGCGTTCCTGGAGCCGAAGCCCATCCGCGCCGGGCCGCGGACGGCGGCCCACAACACCTCTACCCATCCACCCACAAGGACATCAGCCATGAATGATCCCGTGCGCGAGCGCGTGTGCGAAGCAGATGCGAAGCATCAAGCGGATGCGCAGCATCACCTCGACACCGGCGATCTGCCGGTCGAGGACAACGAAGACGCCACCGCGATGGAAACTGCGGATGAGCAAGCGGTTCAGCCGGTTGCAGCGGCGTCCAGCCCAGAGCCGGTCAGCACTGCCGCCGTCGACGCGGATGCGGTCGCCGCCAAGCTCCGTGCGGAGTACGGCGAGATCGCCGGTATCGCCGCTCAGGCCGGCCAACTTGGCGTCGACATTGATGCGGCCGACGCCATGCGCCGTGGCATGAAGCCGGACGCGCTCCGCCGCTCGGTGCTGGATGCCCTCGCCGCCAAGTCGGAGGCCGCCGACGTCGTCGCGGTCCCGACCACTGCGGCTGCAACTGCCGGCGAAAGTCCCATCGTCAAACGCGCCCGCGAGCGTGCCTCGGCCGCCTGATAAGGAAATCCCGAAATGCCCGTTCTCACCCAGGATCCGACCCTCGGCGATCTGCTCAAGTACGAGCTGAACGCCAACTACTGCCGCGAGACGGTGACTTTGAAGAGCGGCACGAACTTCGCGCTCGGTGCTGTGCTCGGAAAGCTCACTGCCGACGGCAAGTACACGCTATCACCGGCATCAGGTGCCGACGGTTCCGAAACCGCCGTCGCCGTGCTGCTGGAAGCCGTCGATGCCACCGCCGCTGACCAGACTGGTCTGATCGCCGCCCGCGGTCCCGTCGTCGTCTCCAAGGACCGGCTGGTCTTCGACGCCTCCGTCGATCAGGCCGCCGAGATCACCGCCAAGCACGAGCAACTGGCGGCTGCCGGCATCGTCGCCCGCGACACCGCCTGATTCCCCGACCCCGAAAGGACCCCCAGACCATGGTTGTCATGATCAACCCGTTCGACGCGGGCGGCTACACCCTCGCCGAGATGACGCAGGCCATCAACATCCTGCCCAATGTCTACACCCGGCTCGGGCAGATGGGCCTGTTCCGCTTCGAGGGCGTCACCCAGCGCTCGGTCGTCATCGAGCAGGCCGAGGGCGTGCTCAACCTGCTGCCCACCGTGCCGCTCGGTGGTCCGGCCACCGTCGCCAACCGCGACACCCGCTCCATGCGCTCGTTCACCATCCCCTGGATCCCGCACGATGACGTCATCACGCCCCAGGACATCCAGGGCGTGCGCGGCTTCGGCGTCGCCGACGCCGCCGACCCGCTCGCCACGGTGATGGAGCGGAAGCTCACCCGTATGCGCGTCAAGCACGCGCAGACGCGCGAGTACATGGAGGTCAACGCGCTGCGTGGCGTGGCCAAGGACGGCGCCGGGGCGACCCTCTACGACTACTTCACCGAGTTCGGGCTCGCGCAGCAGGCGGTCGACTTCGTGCTCGGCACCGGCACCACCAATATTCAAGCCAAGGTCCGCGACGCGCTGCGCAAGATCGAGACCGAGCTCAAGGGCGAGACGATGACCGGCGTGCTCGCCCTCGTGAGCCCCGAGTTCTTCGACAAGCTGATCGGTCACGCCAAGGTCGAGGAAGCCTACAAGTACTTTTCCTCCACTGGCGCCCAGCCGCTCCGCGAGGACACCCGCCGGCGCTTCCCGTTCGCCGGCATCCTGTTCGAGGAATACAACGCAACGGTCACCCTCTCCACCGGCTCCACCGAGACGCTGGTCCCGGCCGGTGAAGGCATCGCGTTCCCGCTCGGTACCATGGACACGTTCGTCACCCACGGCGCGCCGGCCAACCTGATCGAGACCGTGAACACCGTGGGCCTGCCCATGTATGCCCGGCAGCTCGCCCGTCCGGACGGCAGCGCCATCGAGGTGAAGACCGAGGCCTCGATCCTGCCGATCAACAAGCGCCCGCGCCTGGCGGTGCGGATCCATTCAAGCAACTGATGGACGCATCGGCCGCAGTTTGACGCGGGCGAGGACAGCGACGTTTTCGCGCCGGCACGCTCCGCGACGACCTCAATCCGGCCTGAGAACCAAGTCGAAGGTCGGCGAAGTCTCGCTCCCTGACGCCGTGCTGGCGGATTGCAGTGAGATTTCCTTGGCGTGGTCGGCCAGCATCCGGACATCGAGACCCATGTAGCGCCTGGGCGTAACCCCTGGATCGCGCTCGACGGCCCGGAACAGGCGGTGCGCCGTTTCGGCATTGGCTTTCATGCCGCGAGCATTGCCCCACCGCGCCTTGAAGCCGGCGGCGGCAAGATTGATCAAGGCTTGCAGGTATGTTGCCGTCGGACCGTGGCGGCCGCAGGCAACCCAGAGTCCCTCCCAGGCTTCGTGGGCTTCCCAAAAGAAGCCATGGTTGAACAGGTCGATGCCGTACAGGTAGTCGCGGCAGTCGCGCCATGCCGCGGGGCCCGGCGGGTCCGGGACTTCAAGCGTTGCTGCGTAGCTGTGGCCGTCGGGATCGCGTGTCGGATGCGCAGTGCGGCCCGGAATGTAGGCATAGGGCGGAAAGGGCCGGTCCGGAACCAGTCGCGGCGGTCGCGATTTCGAGGTCTTGGCCATGGCAGTCTCGAGGCTCGGTGTTTCCAGTCGGCGCACCGTCACATGGTCACGTAACCTGCCCCTCTTCCAAGGATGATCATACCCCATCAACCGCCGGCGAACGTTGTTGAGCAGCTTTCAGCGGCTCGCCGAGGGTCGATCTTCAGCCGTATACCAAGGTGCTGACAAGCGCGGAGCGCCAACGTTTGGTGGAAAGGTTATGGTTACTGCACAAAAGCCGCCATATTTACACGCGGCTCCAAAGCGAACTGCTAGCCAAGGGGCTGACATAATCTCGCGTTGGCAGGATTAGGTCTTTCGCAGGGAAGCAATGTGTATCCCAGCGGCGAACTCCACGGCCCCGGACGGCGCTACATATGGCTCCAAGGCTGATGTGGCTTCATCTATTACGGTCTCAAGAGCCTGTTTATCGAGTTTGAATCCGGCGAAGGGAAACCAGCCGAAAACGTCGGCCTCGACCATTGCGCGAACGCTGGGAAACCGCGCGGTCCCTTTTTCGGAAGTGAGGGCCGGCCTCCCAATATCGGAGCTATCGATGATTGCGCTGAAGTCGCTGAGCTCGCCCAGGCCAAACGGAAACCTCAACGCCTGGCCGATGTCGCTTCCGACAACGCGCTCAAAGATTGACGCCGTCTCCGCGTATGGTCGATTCACGTCCAGGTTATCGAACACGGAGATTACCATATGCCCATCGGGCGCCAGGACACGCGACATCTCCTTGAGCGCGGCCTGTTGGTCCGAAAAGAAGTTTAGGCCAAACTGACACACGACCGCGTCGAATGTCGCGTCTTCAAATGGTAGGTCCTCTGCCTGCCCCTCGTGCCATTCGATCTCCGACGAAACCTTGCGGGCCACGGATATCATCGCAGGATTGGCGTCGAGGCCGGTGGGTTTGCCTGTCGGGCCAACGCGCGACAGAACCTGTCTGGTGAGGGCGCCAGTTCCGCAGGCAACGTCTAGGACTGCTTGCCCCGCGGAGAGTGAAGTGGCGTTCGCTGTCAACCGGGCCAGGGGCGCGAACAGGGCTGGTACCAGACGATCCTCATATGCGGCTGCTGTCGCTTCCATTGTGGGTCCTGCTTCGCCATTCATGTGGCAGACTCCTTGGACTTTAGAGGCCGTGGCCCGACATTCCCTCGCTCAACCGGAGGGAAAGTAGCACGCCGTTGCGACGACCGGTAAGGGTCACGAAGAAGCATGTGACGTAGCCACACGGAACGACCGCTGTGCCTCGATGACCAGCCGTTTCCTCTGGGTGTTTTTCCGGGATCCTCTGCCCCATGACCGTATTCGCCGTGCTGCTCGACGCGCTATTCGCCGACCCGAATATGGCGACGGATGCCGTATACACGTCGACCGGCGGCGGCGCGCTCACCGTGAGGGTTGTCGCTCGGCGTCCCGACGAGATCGTCGGCCTCGGCGATACCCGCATCCATTCGGCGACGGCGGTGTTCGACGTGCGGCTTTCGGAGGTCCCGACGCCGGCCGAGGGCGACACGCTGGAGATCGGCGGTGACACGTTCATCGTGCAGGGCGAGCCGGTGCACGATCGCGACCGGCTGGTTTGGACGCTGGATGCCCGGCATGAAGCTCGCCGCCACCGTCGCCGGCTCGCTGAAAGCCAGCCTCGACGCCGAGATGCGCGAGATCGAGCGGGCCGTCGGTGCGGGAGTCAAGCAGGCCGGCGAAGGACTCAAGGGCGCCTTGCGGCGCCAGGTCATCACCGCCGGGCTCGGTCCGCGGCTGGCGCGGACATGGCGCGACCGGACTTACCCGAACCGCGGCCATGACGCGGCAGCGCTGGTGTGGACCAAGGCGCCGCAGATCATCCGCGCCTTCGACGAAGGCGTGGTGATCCGCTCGCGCAACGGGTTCTGGCTCACCATTCCGACCGGTTCGGCGCCGAAGCATGTACGCGGTCGGCGTGTCACGCCGGATCTGGTCGAGCGCCATGCCCGTGATGGCGGCTGCGCTTGCCCATTATCGTCGGCGCGGGCCGTCGCTCCGGCAGTTGGACGGGATGGTGGACACGCGGCGGCCGACGCGGCGGCTACCGTAGGGCAACCACCCGAAAGCCTCCGCACGCCGGGGCGCCTACGTTTCCACCTCCGGCCTCGCCACCGTGGTGATGTTCTTTCTCGTGCCGCAGGTGAAGATGCCGAAACGCCTCGACGTGGCGCGCGCCGCGAGCACCTGGTCGACGCGGCTGCCGGTGCTGATCGGCCGGCACATGCGCACTCAGTGATCCCCATTCGCAGCAGAGGACTCAGACAATGAGCAAATCCGACTACCTCGAAAACGCGGTGCTGGACGCCGTGCTCAACAACACCGCGCTGCAGGTGGCGACACCGTACGTCTCGCTGCACACCGCCGATCCCGGCGAGAACGGCGCTGGCGCCGAGTGCTCGGGCGGCAGCTACGCGCGGCAGGCCGGCTCTTTCGCCGCCGCGTCGGCTGGCAGTTGCGCCAATGATGGCGAGATTTCATTCGACTTTGCGGGCTATGGCGGCCAGGCAACCGTCACCCATTTCGGCATCTGGGATGCGGCGAGCAACGGCAACCTGCTCTACAAGGGCGCGCTCACCGCCTCCAAGACCGTCGATCCCGGTGACACCGTCAAGTTCGCCGTCGGCCAACTCACCGTCACCGAGGACTGATTGCGCCGCGCTGATCACCGGTTTCCCCCATGGCTGCTGACATCCGCTTTCGCGTCGCGCGCTTCGTCGTCGACGGCTCGAAGGGTGTGGACGACACCCAGGAGTTCACCGTCGCCGGTCTGGGCTGGAC
>JADJXQ010000023.1 GCA_016710335.1 Rhodospirillales bacterium | reverse complement strand
GGTGTTTGCGATACCCATGGTCTATTTCTCCTTTCCGTGGGCTGTGGGTTAGACGTAGGCGATTTCGACGACGCCGGCATCTTCCACTCGCGTGGCGCCGATGTCCATCTCGACGAACACCTGGGTCGCGTAGTTCTTGTCGGGGCGTTCGCTGATGCGCACCACCGGCTCGGAACCCACTGCCAGGGCCATGGCGTTCTTCGCGTACACCAGGGCGTAGCTGTCGGTCATCTGGTTGGTGACGACGAACTTGAAGCCCATGAACGAATCGACCTGGCCGGACACCAGCGCCTTGACGGTGTTGTAGTCGGACGAGGTGATCTCCGTTGCGCTCAAGAGGTCGGTCAAGCCGGCCGGGTTGATGACGCAGGTCACGCCCATGTCCAGATCGACGTCGGCGTCGAGCAGGATTTCGCGGGCGCTGCGCAGCTTCGCCACAGTGAGGCCGGCCGATGCGGCGGCGATCTTCTGCGCCGATGGCAGGGCCACGGTGGTGGAGCCGTCGACGCCCGAATAGGCGTTGCCGCGGGCGGCTGCGACGATCACCGCATCCATCTTGCGGCCGGCGGCCCAGGCCGCGTTCATGGCGTAGGGGCTGGTCGGGTCGATGAGGGTGCGCACCTTGTCGGCGTTGTCGATCAGGTCGGCAAAGCGCGAGGTGGTGAGCGAGACCTTGCGCCGGCTGTGCGGCGTGTCGATCTGCGGCGTGTCGTCGTGGCGGGAGGTGGCGTCGACCATGTCCACCGAGCCGATGCGCTCGAAGTAGGCCGACTTGCCGGTGACTTGCTCGGTGCGCACGGTGGCGCGGAGCTTCGAACCCTTCTGCTGCGAGAGCATCAGGACGTTCGCCTTGTACTGCTCGACCATGGCGGTCGTGATTTGGGTGCTCATGTGAGAGTCCTCCAAAAAGTTAAAAACCGACTTTTCGAAGGGCCTCCCCGGCGACCCGGAACCACTTCTTGCCCGTTATCGCCAGGCCAGGCGGTCAGTCTTTGCTGTCTGTCAGCGGAACCGGCGGATGCCGGCCTGCCCGCGTTGATGCGCGAATCCTATGCCCGGGGATTCGCGCAGTTGTACGCTTTAGCGTAGGGTTACTGGTCCGGGTAAAGCAGCTTGCGCAGCTCAAAGGCTTCCTGCACCAGCGCGGCGTGCTTGGGCGAGGCCGGATCCTGATAAGCCGGGTCCGCCTCGATGCTGCCGATCTTGCTGCGCAGCTCGGCCGGCGACATCTGGAAGCGGTTGCCGCCATGCTCTCCACCCTTGAAGTTGTGCTCACCCATGGAGCCGCCCAAGTAGGCAAACAGCGTGGCGGCGCGCTTCAGACCGATGGCGCCGGTGATCTTGCGGGCCTCGTCTTCGCTCAAGCCGGCCGCACGAATCACGCGGTTGCCCAGTTCGATCTTGGCGTCGTACTGGTCGCCCCACTCCTTTTCCAGTGCGGCGTAGTCCTCGGCGTTGCGGGCCTTCTGCGCCTCGGCGGCGGCGGCCGTCTGCGCCTGCACGTAGGCATTCCACTTGGCAGCCAAGCCATGCGCCTGCGACTTCGGAATGCCCAACTCGTGCATCCAGCCGGTAGCGGTCTTGAGGAAATTGCCGAATCTCCGTCCGGCGCCTTCAATTCGTAGCCGTCCGGGGTTTCCGGCAGGCCGAGCTTGACCATGGCGGCGCGGAAGCCGTCGGCGTCGTTCTCGTCCTTCGGCAGCGTAAAGAGGCGGTCAGCCGGTACGCCGAGCTTCTTTTCGGCGTTGCGGTACATCGGGATCACCTTGGCCAACGCCTTGTCGGGCGGGAGCTTGTCCACTCCCATGCCGCCCAGCCAGCCGCGGGTTTCCTCGTCGAAGCCGGCCGCCCAGGTCTGGTCGTTGCTGGCGCCGGACGCGGAGCCCTCGCCGTTGCCGCCGTCGTTGTTCAGTGCAGGTTCAGCCATAAACGTCATCTCCTTGTTGTCGTGCCGCAAGCTCCTGCATACGGTTGATGTCCGAGTCGTTCAGCTCGAGCATGGCCGTGATGCGGAAGAAAACCTCCTGCCGAGCGGCGGCGGCGACGGAGGCGTAAGGATCAATGCCGTTGATGCCGGACTTCAGCGTCGGACGGCTGCCATGGCAGAAGCGGCGCAGCTCGGCCAGCACCAGCTCCCCTTGCGGGGTCGGCTTTCCGTCGGCGCCGAGGAAACATTGCCGGAAGGCTTGGCGCATGGCGCGCATCCGGCGCACGTAGTCGAGCACGCCCATCAGCAGACGAGGCAAACGACGGTGGACAGCAACCAGAACACGACAGGCGCCAGCGCGCAGATCAGCAAGACGGCGTTGATGGCGCCGTCGATCATCAATTCCCGCCATTCCTTGTCCTCTTGCTGCCAGGAGTCGTCACGCATCACGCCATCCCCGGCATGGCCTGCGGCACGCTTGCCGCGGTGGCGGCGGCCTCGGTCAGGCTCTTTGCAGCATCGGCGGCGACCGGAGCGGCGGCCAGCATGGACTGCATGGCGGCGGATTGTCGCTTGCCTTCCTTGATCTTGGCCACCGTCTCGGGCGAACGCAGCACCTTGGCCGGCACGCCGTTGATCTCGGCCAGCTCGCGCGGCAGGGCCTCTGTGTCGAAGACATCGAGCACGCCCGGGTCGATCTCGGCTATCGGCGCCAGTTGCTCGAATGTACGCAGGATCGCCACGGCGTCCTCGGATCGCATCAGGCGCGACAGCGGGCTGGTGTACTCGACCTTGATCATGCCGTCTTGCAACAGATCGGCCACTTCGGGCGGCGGTTCGGGAAGGGCGCCGGCCATGGCCAGGATGTCCAGCTCGCGCTCGATGATCGGGCCGAGGAATTCAGACTGCTGGCGGCCCATGGTCGGGGCGAGCAGTTGCCCCTTCTCCTGCGCCCGCAGCATCGCCTCGGTGGCGGTGATTTGCGGCGTCTCGACGAGGATCTGGAACAGCGTGACCAGGAACGCCTCGTTGATCAGCTTGCGCTTGCCGTCGTTCATTTCGATCTGCCAGGGCAGGTTCGCACCTGTCTTGAGCGGCTGCACCATTTGCCGTCCCTCGCCATCGATGCCGCCGAAGTTGAGCGCGCGCGGTCGCATCTGGAACCCCTGCAGGGCACCGTCCTCAAGCAGCAGCAGCGGAGGATCGACGGCCATGTGCCCGGCGCGCAGGGTCGTCTTCTCCATCTCGTTGAGCATCTTGATGTCTGGCAGCACCATCATGGCCGGGCCGCGGCCATAGACTTCCTTCGGGTTGGTGCTGTAGCGGCTTACGGCATAGGGGAAGGTGCGGTATCCGCCCTCCTCCATCAGTTGCTTGCCCTCGACCGAGACATAGCAGGATTTAAAGGCCATGCCTTCGTAGTCCAGCCGGCCGCGCTTTTGCTCGCGGTTCGGCTCGACGGCGTGAATGAACTCGAACTTGCTGACCTCGTCCTTGCGCTCCAGGGCGGCCTTGATCTTGTCCGGCAGGCGCTCCATCCCGAATGCGGAGGCGGCCTGGCGCGCGGTGTATTCGAAGCGCCTATGCACCGTGTCGATGATGCCGTGATCGTTCTCGCTGATGTACAGCTCGGCCAGGTGGCAGGACTTGTAGCGGATGCCGCGCCCCGGGATGTCCTCGACCATCATGCCCATCGTGCCGAAGGCGCCGAGGCTCTTGTAGCACTCGCTCGCCTGGCTGCTGAAGTTGGCGAAGGGTGAGCGGCGCACGGCGAACAATATCTCGGTCACATCTTCAAGGTACTGCTTGAGCGGGTGATACTCGCGCAGTTCCTTGTCGGCCGGCACCAGGCCGTGGTATTGCTGGTTGTCCGGCGTGATCAGCGAATGCAGCGCGGCGGCGAACTTCTCCAGCGCCAGGCAGGCCGTCGAGTCGAAAATCTTCTCGGTGCGCTTGGCGCCCGGCTCGCGCTTGCTGAGGAAGTCCGACATCTGCGGCCAGACACGATCTGCCACTTCCTGCCAGAGGCTTTCCCAGTTCGAGCGCGCCGATCGGAGCTGGTCCTGGCGGCGGATGATTTCGTCGGCACGCGATTCGGCCATGGCTTACTTCTCCTTCGGCTTGCTGCGCCCGCGCCGTGGCGGCAGGATGAGCGGCTTCGGCGGTGCGTCTGGCGTGGGAAGTGGCGCCGTCTGCGCGGTATAGCGCGGCAAATACCACCCCTGCTCGGTAAGTACCTTGCGCTTGAGCTTGCCCTGGGCATCCAGGGCGCGGGCTTCCTCGATCTTCATGAGCCGATCAGCGTCCTTGATCCGGTCGGCGTGTCGCCAACCCCCTCGGCGCCGGTGAGCACGGACGCGCGGCGCCCGCGGCGACGACGCACATCATCGGCCGACTGCTGGCGCATCCTCGACTCGTCGATCGTCGGTACAGGCGGCGGGGGCGGCGGGGGCGGCGGAGGGTCTGGGGCGTCGTTACCGCCAAAAATTGAACCCATGGCTTTTCCTTTCGTCAGGTGTTGAAAACGTCGTAGTCGGAATCCGCGAACGCCGGCAGGCGCACCGCGGAGCGGTCCTTCTTGCCCATCACGCGCCGACCCTCGCCGCCGCCGAGCATCATGTATTGCTGCGCCTCGGCAACGTGGCTGTACTCGTTCTTGTCCGGCGCGTCCTTGTAGCGCTCCTGTCCGACGACGGCCATGCGGCGCAGGCAGTAGCCTCCCTGCAGCGCCTTGCGCAGCACGCGGCAATCGGGATGGACCAAGAAGCCTGGCTCGCCGTCGATGACGCGGCCCATGGCGCCGGCCACGGCATCGCGCCGCGGCGTCCAGTCGTTGGTGCTGGCCTTCTTCGCCTCGATGCCGCACGCCTTGAGGATGTCGAAGGCCGTCCGCTCGTCGTGGTCGCGGCCCTCGCCGGCCGGGTCGCCGGTGATCGTCACCGTCCAGCCGGTGAAGCGTTCGCGCAGGAAGCGCGCCAGCTCGGTGCCGAAGCGCGTCACCCCCATGTCTTCCGTCACCAGCTCGTGCCGTGTGCGCCACTGGCCTGACGGCAGGCGCTGGCCGATGACAGCGGCCGGCGTCAGGCCGAAGTCGAGGCCGACATGGATGCCGTGCTTCTCGACCAGCTCGAATGGGCGACAGTGAAATGAATCCGCGTACTCCGGGTAGACCGGCTTGCCGTCGCGCACAAAGCCATACTCGCCGTCGACATAGACCTTGATCCAGTCCGGATGCTTGCCAGCCACGGCGCGGGCGTAGTAGCCGGGCGGCAGGTTGTCGAGGTTCTCGGCGTCCGGCGTGCGACCACCGGGCTGACGATGGAATGCGAAGCCCTCCGGTCGCTGCTCCTCTGCCAGCTTGTACCACCAGTGATCCGAGTCCGGCGGGTTGGTGTCCATGAATATCTGCGGGCCGTTGCAGCCGCCGTCGCGCACCAGAGGGAAGCGCCCGACGCGGCCGGTCAAGTAGTCGAGGATGACCTTCGGCACCTCCCTGGCCTCGTTGATGTAGGCCCAGGTTAGTTCGAGCGACAACAGCTTGCGCGCGTCCTCCGGCCGGTCGAGGGCGAGGAACATCACTTCCATGTCGAGGCCATCCGGACCATTGACGAAGTGCGTCGGCGGGCCTTCCGACTGCCAGCGACCGCAGTCCTGCGGCACCCACTCATGCCAGGACTTGATAGTCGTCGTCTTCAGCTCTGGATAGGTGTTGCGGATGATGGCGCCGCGAGAACGGCGGCGGCCCTGCTTGTCCTTCGGCTGGCGCGCGGAAGCCAGCAGAGCCTTGACGATGCAGGCGGTCGTCTTGCCGCTGCCGATCGGCCCCATGATGCCGGAGACGAAGGCCGGATCGTACAGGAACGCCTCTGCAACGGGCCCGGGCGGCGTGTATTCGGCGCGGCGCAGCATCAGGCGGATCGCTTCTTCGGTGCGGCCGGATTCACCACCAGCGCGAAGCCGCCCTCGACCTTGCCGTCAAGCTGGAGCTTGTCGCCGTACTTCTTCGGGTTCCACTTCGCCAGCAACTTGAGGCGCTGCTCGACGCGGTTCTTCTGCCACTGCACATAGCCCGGGTCCACCTTGTCGCCGTGCTCGGTTGCGGTGCGCTCCGGCGGCTCGTCAATCATCCTGATGGTGTCCTCTGCGATGGCATCCGCGCCAAGATCGCGCGCGCGCGCGATTGATGC
>JADJXQ010000022.1 GCA_016710335.1 Rhodospirillales bacterium | reverse complement strand
AATCGTCTCACTACTTGCTCTCGGTATTTCGCTTTTTACTCTGTGGTTCACCGTCATTCGACGCGGCACCGTGCGAAGCACCCATCCGTCGTTCGTCGCCTTCCGTTACGACTTTGTGGAAAAAAGCCGCCGCAAGCGAAGATATTTTTGCGGGCCCTCTTATTTAGCTCGGGCAAACGTGGCCACGTTGTCGAAACTCTCTTTCTCCGAGTGCGAGAAGGTAGCCGAAACGCAGAGTTTTCTTTCTGGGGTTATGGAGACAAAGAACTCGTGCGTGGGAGCGGTCTATTTGTTCCGGAGACGGGCGTGGCGACGAACCATCATTTCAACCCAATTGACGCGGAGGCACTCTTTCGCTTCTCCGAGGGATCCTACGTGCTTGAGCTTGTTGCGAAGTTGGTGGGTCGAACCAAGTTGGTTTCACTTTGGACCATCACGCTCGATCTGCCGGCTGGTCCGTTTGAATTCGGGATGTAGCTGTGCCCGGGGAACGGCTCGTTGAGCACGTCCTCGAAAGCGAGCTCGCCGGTGACGACAAGGGCGTCATACTCGGCCGCCACCAGCGTCATGTTGAACGGCCCGGCCTCGACGGTGTCCGGCGACGAGGCCAGCACCACTTCGAGGGCGACGGCCAGCGGCGCCTGCACCTGGCGCAAGGATTGGACGATCAACCGATCGACGTTGTCGATGCGCAACGTCACCCGGGCGACGCTCTCCGGGTCCTCGCCCGGCAGCGCGATCTCGAACGGATAGGCGACGTACAGATCGCCGCGGCTGGTGATGTCCTCGGTGTTGTTGACGACGCGGATCGGCTCGGCCAGCTCGTCGTGATCGATGGTGAGCAGCAGCAGGAAGGCCTCGTCGGTCTCCTGCGCGTTGAGCGCCTGATGCGCCGCCTGGCTCAGCGTACGGCTCACTGTGTTCGCCCTTGTCGATGATCCCTGTCGCGGCTAAGCCGCTCCGCGCCTCTTGTCACGGCATCACCTCCAGCTTGAGGGTGCCGGTCCACACCCGGCCGCGCGCCACCGGCTGGTAGAACGGCGGCTCGACGAACCGGTAGGTCGCCGCAACACCGGTGCGGGGATGCACCCAGTCGAACGGCAGCGTGCCGCCGGCGACGGTCGTGTCGTAGAAGGCGTCGAGCGTCGCGACCTGGTCGGCTGTCAGGCGCAGCTGCATGCCCATGGTGCGGATGCCGGCGGTGAACCGTCGGCGCACCTTGGGCGGCCCGGCCTCCATCTGCGTGCGGATTGCCGTCTCCCGTGCCTGCTCGTTGAACCCTTGCGCCAGCGGCCGTTGCGGCAGCGAATAGGGCCAGACGGGATTGCTCACCGCGGAACACCCCGCCGGTTGAGGCCGTAGGCGCCGGCCATGGTTTGATCCCACCAGCCCTGCGCGATGCCGCGACCCACTTCATCGCGGATCAGCACCCGGATGGTTTCACGCCCGTTGGGCCCGCGTTCGCGGCTCACCTCAGGCTCGGCGCCGCTCGATCGCTGATCGATGACCTGCACGGTGACGTCAGAGCCGAAGGCGTGGCGCATCTGCTCGGGCCAGCCGACCACCTCGCCCTGCTTGGCGACAATCGGCACCTCGCCGGCGACCAGCCCGCCGCCGTGGAACCGCGGCGCATCGGCAAACGCGGCCAACGGCACCGGCCGGTAGTCGAACGCGTTCGGCCCGCCGACCATGCCGCCCTGGTGGGCGTGACCGAGCATCCCGTGCGCCTGATTGTGCAGCGGGCTCGGCGCGTAGACGCTGGAGCCACCGCCGAACGAGATATTGCCGACAAGGTCTGTGAGGAAGTTTTCGAAGATGCCGCCGAGGGGCTTGATGATCGCCACCCGGTACGCCATCCGCAGCGCTTCTTCGGCAATGGAGTTGAACAGGTCGGCCGCCGAGAACTTGCCGGTGCGCGCCCATTGCACGAACGCGTCCTCGGACGACCGCAACGCCGAGGACGTGGCCTGCTCGAACGTGTCGGCCATGTCGCCGGCCTCGTCACCGAACCCGCGCAGCGCCCGGCGCACGCCGGCATGCCACTCGCGGCTGTCCGCCAGCATGCGATCGAACGCCTCGGCAGAGGCCCGGGCGAGCGACTCGTGGTCGATGGCGCCCTGACGCAGGAGCGCGTTGAGCTGCGCAATCTCGTCGGCGTAGATCTCTTCCGCCGTGCGCAGGCGCTCGGCCACCCGTAGCCCTTGCTGGCGCGCCTGTCGCAGGGTTTCCGCCGCCTGGCGCTCGTCGTAGAGCGCGCCGGCCAGCTCGCGCACCTGCGCGCGCTGCGCCTCGGTGGCATCGGCCGAGAGCCGCCGCAGCGCCTGCGAAATCGAGCGCTGGCGCTCGGTCATCGCCAGTTCCTGCCGCTCGGCGCGAAGCGTCTCCAACAGCCGCCGGTTCGCGTCGATCTGTCGCTGCGTGGAGTCTCCGCCGCCGCTACCGCCGGCGCTGCTATCGCCGACGCTTGGCAACCCCGGCGGCGTGAACGCCGGCGCCTCTGCACGCAGCGCCTTCAGCGCGTCCACCCGCTCCTGCCACAGCGCGACCTCTTTCTCCAGATCCGCCACATGGCCGGAAACCACCAGGTACTGCCGGCGCTGCCCCGGCTTGCCCTCCAGCGCGTCCCGCTGCTGCTTGAGCTCGGCCAGATGATCGGTCAGCCTTTGCAGCTTCGCTTCCGCGTTCGGCAGGCTGCGGCCGCTTGCGTCCCAATCGCCCTGCATGATCAGCGAAAGGTTCTCCCAGCCGAAGCCGACGTACTTGAAGAACTCCGCGAACCACCCCGAGGCGTCGGAGAGCGGTTGCGCCAGGCCGAGGATGGCCTTGGTCAGGTTCTGCGAGATGACGGTGGCAAGCGTGTCCATTTTGGTCCGCGCCTCTTCGGCGTTCCGCACCAGATGCTCGTCGATGACAATCCCCAGCTCGCGCGCCTCGCGCCGCATCGCCTCCATGCGCTCGGCGCCGGCGGAGAGCATGTTGACCATCGCCACGCCTTCGGAGTCGAACAGCTTGAAGGCGATCCGCACCCGCTCGGCCGGGTCTTCGATCTGCATCAATGCGTCCGCGACGTCGCCGAGCAGATCCTCGGTGCGCCGCAACCGCCCGGAACCGTCGCGCAGCGCGATGCCCATGTCGGCCAGTGCGTCCTTGGCTTCTCCCGTGCCCTTGGCCGCCTCGGCGGCGCGGCGAGTGAACCGCTGCAGCGCCATATCCAGGGTGCGCTGTTCGATCCCGGCCGCCTGTGCCGCAAACCGCAACTCCTGCAGCGCCTCGACGCCGACGCCGATCTTGTCGGCGGTCTTGCCGATGTTATCGGCGGCGGAAATGGCGCGATCGACCATGAGGCCAAGCCCGGTCGCGCCGGCGGCGACCGCCGCAGCGGCGCCCAGAGCCTTGCTGGCGATTCCAAGTGCCCGCGTCCGTTCGGTGAGGCCGCGCAGTCCGCGCCCGGCCCGATCGGCGCCGGTTTCGATCCGGCGCAGCGACCGGTCGCCGGTGGCGCCGACGTCGACCAGCTCGGCCTTGACCCGGCCGCCGCCCTCGACCGCCAGCCGTACTGCGTACGTGTGTTTCGCTCGCGCCATGGTCTATTCCGTCGGGTTCTCGATGATCGCTTCCAGCATGCCGGCCTGCGCCGCCGGCAGCAGCTCGCTCATGACCTCGAGGTCATGGCCGCGGGCGCGCGCCAGCTCCAGCGCCAGGCCGAGATCGAACACGCGGCTGGCAGGCGTGACCTGGTTCTGCACCGCCTGCACCAGCTCCCACGCCTGCTGTTCTTCGAGGCCTCGGGCGCGTGTTCGCGATAGGCGCAGCGCTCACCGGTCAGGCCGAGGCCTCCGTCGGCGCAGAGTTGCCCGTCGTCGTTGCAGCCTTGGCAGTATCCTGGCCCTCCGCCCGGCGTGAAGTGCCAGCGGCAGAGGGCCCTGATGCGTTTTTTGCGGCGTTCAACAGCACCTGGCGGAGCGTGAACTCCTGGAAGAACCGCTCGCCGATGGGATAGAGATCCAGCACCGCCGCCACCGCCTCGCGAGTGACCGCCGCATTACTCTCGCCATCGGCGTCGAGCACCCCCGACCATGAGACGATGTGGCGCGCGGCCAGCTCGTGGACGAGGATGCCATGGTAGAGCGCATCGTGCTCGGCCTCGTCGCCGAGATCCGGCAGCTCGCCGAGATCGAGCCCTGACTCCTTACGCTCGCGCACTTGCTCTTCCAGCGCCTCGATGCGCCTGCGCGCCGCCGCCTGCGCCACGGCCATGCCGGACGATGTCAGCGGCCGCACGACGACGTCGATGTTGTACGGCAGCGACAGCCCGTACGGCTCTTTGCGCCCGCTCAATGATCATCGCAACCACTCCTAACTGCAGCGCTCCCGTTCGCCCGCCCCCCGCCCCCGGGGGGGGGGGCCCCGGGCCCCCGGGGCCCCCCCCCCCGCGGCGATCGCGTCCGCCCCCCCCCCCCCCCCGCGCCGCCCCGCGCCGCGCCGCGCCCCCCCGCGGCCCCGCGCCGAGGCCCTTTCCGCGTAGCTCGCTCCGTCAGCGTCGTTGGTCCTGCGCCCTCGGCCTCGTTCCATGCGCCCTGGAAGTCGAAGCTCGCCTGCACCCCACCCGGGCCCTCCACCGCCAGCTTCGGCTTCGGCAGGTAGACCTCGTGGCAGGTGAACACGACCTTGTTGTTGGCGTCGATGGTGTAGGCGAACTCCAGATCCACCGGCGTGCCGGCGGCGGCCAGATCGATCAGCGTATTGTCCGAGTAGCGCACGTCGATGCGCCCGGTGAGCGCGGCGATGGTCGGATCGGCGCCGTCGATCTTGCCGTCGTTGCGAATGGTCTCTATGCGCTCCAGGTTGTTCGAATACGTCAACGAGCCGCCGGTGAGGTTGGCGACGGCGGCGCCGGCCCGCTTGATCGAGCCCTGGAACTGCGAGATGCGATTGAACGCCAGCGTCGTCGGCGTGCCGCCCTGGGTCGTATCGTTGCGCGTCTCGCCCTGGGCGATGGCGTTGATGGTCGCCGCCGCCGCGCCCGAGCGCGTGAACTCCAGCGCGATCGAGTTCAGCATCACGCCGGTGTGGAGGAAGTAGGCCGGGACCTGGGAGAGCCCCACCTCGGCCGAGAAGCTGGGCAGCGACGCCGCGCCGGACGCGAACGTGTGCACGTAGGGGCCAGTGCCGGTGGTGGCCGGATCGCCGAGCAGGCCGGTGAGCCACAGCCCGAGATGGCGCACGTCCAGCGGCACCACGATGTCGCCGTCGTCGTTGATCACGTCCAGCAGCGGCGAGCGCGGATCGCGGCCGTAGCCGAGCACCGGGTCGTCGATCAGCCCCTGCTCGGAGCCGAGCGAGCAGCGGTTGAACGGCATGCGCAGAAAGTTGCCGCCGGGGTTGGTGCCGTATTCGGTCTCGCGCTTGAGCAGCAGTGTCGCGTTGGCGCCGTAGGATCGGGCCATGGGCCAGGTCTCCTCTGTGACGGGGGCGGGTCAGCCGAGCCGCGTCGCGGTCTCGTATTCGACGACGATGGGGAGCGTGGCGCTCTTGATGGCGGCGGCGCCCTCGACCGGCTCGACGTCGACGGCCGGCCGGCCGTACTCCATGCCGAATGCCAGCCCGCCCAGCGTCGGGTCGGCAATGAGCGCGTCATCGAGCGCCTGCAGCAACGCATCGAACGCGGTATCGCGCGCGGCGTCGTCGCCTTCGGCCACGTACACCTCGACGTCAACGGTATGGCTGTAGTAGGCGCCGGCAAACCCGCCCAATGCCACGTCCGGCTCGCCGGGATCGCCGTCGCGGAGCACGATCAGCCCGCCGGCCGGAATGCGCTCGGGCAACGCGGTGTTGCGCTCCACGCGCACGGCGTCGATCGTCTCCAGGCGTGCCTTCAGCGCCCGCAGAATCCGCTCGGCCTTGCTGGCGCCGTAGCCGCCGATCGCCAGTCCGACGACCACTGCCATGCCGGCGGCGGTCCCGATGGCGAGCCAGTCCCCGCCGATCCTGGCGGTCGTTCCAGCGCTGCCCGCAACGCTCGCCGCAGTGTTGCGCACTGCGGTCGGAATGCCCTGCGGCACCCCGAGGCCGGACACGGTCGCACTGGCAAAGCGCACATGTTCCACGGCACCGGTCGCCGATGCGGCGCCAACGGCCGCAGCGGTCGCATCGTGCTCGCCGGCCGCGGTGGTGGTACCCGATACCAATGCAGCGCAGGCCACGCCGCCCGCCACCGCCCGCACATTGATGGCGCTCGCCGATGCAGTCACGCCGCCGACGGCGTTGCCGGTGGCCGGCCTCAATACCATTGGTGTCCCGGCGAAAGACGCTTCACCGCTTGCAGCGCCGGCCATGTCGCGGAGCGCTGTAGCGGCACCACCTGCTGTTGCCGCAGCGGCGGTGGCCGCGGAGACGCGCCGAATGCCAATGACCTGAGCCGCCGCTGCAGCGGCGGCTGCCACGCCCGCGCTGGTCGAGCAGATCAGACTGGCGTCAGCCGCGACGCTCCCGACGCCAGCCGCACTGGCTGTGGCAGACCGGACGAGATCCACTGTGGCCCCAACCCCGGCCGCGCCGGCTGCTGAAGCCGCCGCATCATGCGTCGTGCTGGTCGAGTAATAGACCTTGCGCGCGATGTAGTCGATTTGCGGGTAATAAACCTCCGCCAAGGACGTCGCGACGACGACACCGCTGGCGGAGTTGTTGAGGATCGCTGGCGTTAGCGCCTCGCCCCACAGATCCGACGGCCCTCCGAAGTAGTACGGGTCGTAGCCGGCGTCCGTAACGACCGTACCGCTTGCCCGATCGGTGTCGCCGACCACGTCGTTTTCATCGACCAGCCGGACCCGATCGAAGGGAAAGGTGGGAGTACCAGAGGCGCGCCGTGCCTCGACCCAGATTTCGACGCCGTCGATCGTGGCGCCGGCGGGGATAGCCGACCCGAAGTTTGTCGCCTTCAGGTAGTTGGAGGTGCCGGACTGACTGACAATGTGCGAACGCGAGCCATCGAGAGCGACAATTCTTTCGGGGAACCCCCAAGCGAGCGTGCCAAAGCGGTCGTCGTTCGTGCCGGTGGCGCAACTCTGCCAGCCGGTATCGGCCATGGCCGTCTTATCCGATGGTCGCGATCAACGCGTCGAGATGGCCGCGTAAACCGGCGGTCTGCGCAGGCGTGAACTGACGCACCGTGATCGCCCCGTCGGTTCCGAGTTGGTCCTTCAGAATGTAGCCGTCGTGCGCGGGGAAACCGGCAATGATGGCGTCGCGGACTTGCTCGGCAGCGGTGATCATCGCGCCTACTTCGGCGACCAGATCAAGCGCCTGGTCGCCCTTCTGGTCACGAACGTAGGCAGCAATCCCAGGGATCGCCCGCGCCGTCGCCCACGTTTCGAGTGCCGACTTCATCTCGGACATGATCTGGAGGAGTTGATTGCCGCTTACGTTCTGCGCCGCCATCAGCGCCTTCGCGTCCTGAGCGAACTGCTTGAGCCGAAGCGCCGTTCGGTCGACCGACGCCAGCGCGTCCGCCAGCGCCTGCGTGGAAGCCGGATACGCCATGATGTCAGTCTTCGGTAACGGTAAGCTGACCGGTTGCGAACCGGACGGTATCGCCGGGGTCCACGGTCTTGGAGGCGGTCAACGCCCCCTTGTAGAGCAGGTTGCCGGCCGTCGATGCGTCCCAGATGCCGAAATGGGTGACGGTGACCTGGGCGCCGTAGCCGGTGAAGTCGAACGAGATCTCGGCGTCATTGGCGCAACTGCCGCCGGAGGCGGCGCCGAACGAGCCGGCCTGGCGCGCGTAGCTGCCGCCCGAGCACTCGGCGCCCGAGGCGTCCTCGCCCGGATCGGCGGTGTGCAGCGAGACGTAGGGCGTCGTCACCTGCAGCGCGGTGTTGTTGAGCACGGCATCGAGCACCGCGTTCTCGAGGTAGTCGGATTTGCTCATCGCTCTGATCCTTTCTGATGGATTGTCACTTCGACCGCATGCGCCGGCCGATCAGCGCCGGCAGCCGTGCCGACCAGGTGCGCGCCGCGCGCGCCACGTCGAGGCGCTTCGGCATCTTCACTTGCGGCACGAGGAAGAACATCACCACGGTGGCGAGGCCGGAGGCCGACACGTAGTGGCCGCGGCGCTTCGTTGCCTTGCGTACCGTCGCCATCCGGTAGCCGCCGCGCTGGCCACCGCTCGCCACCATCCCGTCCATCACCAGCAGCGACGGCCCGCGCCGCCGGTAGACGAACCGCAGCCGGCGGCCGTACATGCGCTCGACCAGATCCGGCGTGACCCGCCGGCCGCGCACGTGCTTCGGCGCCGCTCCGGTCGGGATGGTGAGCCAGAACCCATTGCGTGAGCGAATGACCGCGCCCTCGTCGAACGCACGGATGATCTGCGGCGCCTTGCTCCACACCAGCGCCGCGGCGTCGTGGCCGCGGTTGGGATACGTCCGATCACGCCACGTCTTCGCCAGTCGTGGACCGAGCCCGGCGGTGATGACCTGGCGCCGCAACGTGCCCTTGAGCCCGGCGCCGGCATCCTTGACGCCGGCGGCCACCGCGCCCTCGATCTGGCGCATCTCTTGGTCCAGCTCTGATTTGAGCGAGCCGAAGACCGTGGCGGCGATCTTCATGTCGTCAGGCGCACGTCCAAGGTCCAGACCAGCCCGTCCTGGTCCTTCACCGGCTCGCCCTGGACGACGAACCTCTCACCACCAACTTCCAGGACGTCGCCGTCGACCGGCATCGAAACCTCGGAGACCCGCACGTCGAACACCGCCGTCGCAGTGTGGATGCGGGTGTCGCCGAAGCCGACGACTTCGTCGGGACGCCGAGAGACAACCCGCACGTCGAGCGCGCCGCCGCCGGGCGCGCAGACGGCGTCTGTCGCGAGGTTCGAGTCTCCGAACAACGCCTCGACGCCAACCGCGAGCGCGCTGATGAGGACAAGTCATTTGGGAGAGGTTCTAAATCGGGAAAGGTTTTTGATGCGTAGCGCTAGGGGCCTTCAACTCAACGATTATCGCCGCTGCGCTCAGCACTCTGATCGCTTCGGACTCACATACCCCGTTTGCCTCTGTCTCTGGTCTCCTGCGCCTAGTTCAGCAGCTTGCACTCTGTCGGCAGACACAGACGGAACGGAGCTTGCTCTTTGTGGCGGTCGATGGAAACGCAGCCCAGCCAAGCCCACTACAATGAGGGAGCCTACCGATACGACTAAAAAAGTCCATCCAACGATGTACAAGAGCACGAACGGCCACTCCATGTCGAACACATGCCAAGAGCTTACTAGAATGGCGATAGAGACGCTCTCCGCAATAACAACGAACAAAAACTGTCCCAGCGAGCGCAAAGGAAGCCACGTTTTCTTTGCTCTGAGCCTAGGTATTTCATCCCAACTCAATACTTCTTGCCCCACGAGCGCGATGAGCCTCGGGCGAATGATGTAATGCACATATTGCGTTATCGCCAACACGCCCGAAAAGAAGCTTCCGATTCTTATGAGCAAGACCAATTCAAGATCGACAGAAAGATGAACAGCGTCGACAGGCTTTCGGACGCCTTAACCGAGGCGATATAGGCATCGATTTCGAATTTGCTTTCCGGCCGCAAAGATAGCCTGCGATGCCGAACAAAGCGGTTAGGTAGACACCCGACATCCTGTCGATGCGCTGCGAGTAATGATCAGACTCATCCCGCAGAGCCTGGAATTCTGCGAGATGAACCTGAGCTTCGTTTTCTGGCCCATCGCCTGACCGTACTTGACCGGAACTCCCCGCGTAAAACCCTCTCGGCGGACTGATGCGCGACTCAAAACGGCTGGATGGGCAATCGATCGCGGTCGGCTGACCTCCGGCGGACAATCGGGAACGGTGAAACGCCAGTCAGCGCCGCAATACGGCGCATTTGCCTGCGACCCGGACGCACTGACCCCGTTGTCACCGCCGAAAGACTGCGATCCGGGCGACATGTCGAGCCCTTCATCGGTCCGAGCCGGTCGATGCGGCTCAGGATGTCGGCAAACAGCTCAAGCCGAATCGCCGCCTCCACCATCTGGAACGTGACGTAGCGGCCGTGGCGGACGATCTGCGGCGCCTTGCTCCAGACCAAGCCGGCGGTGTCGTGGCCTCGGTTGGTATACGTCCGGTTCCGCCAAGTGCTGGCCAGCCGTACCCCAAGGCCCGGCGGTGACCACTTGGCGGCGCAGCACGCCCTTGAGCCCCTCGCCGGCGTCCTTAACTCCCACTGCAACGGCCGGCTCGATCTGACGCATGTCGGCCTCGAGGCCGGCCTTGAGGAAGCCGACGAAGATCGAAACGAACCTCATCCGACGAACACAAGAGCGTGTTGCGCCTCGAAATATTCTGTCAAGGTATTCGCTGATCTGGGCTCAAGCGTAGCCTTTTCAGCAGAGCGACGGCCTCTTCCATCCGTCCGTGCTCCGTCTTCATGCCCTTCCGCCGTATAAGTTCCCGTTTCCAGTCAGATTTCTTCTCGACCTTATCGAGCCAGTGGATGGTCGCGGCGAGTTCCAGCACCGTGGAAGACTGGGTCTTCATCGCAGCAACCAACTCGCGGGCCTCTTCGAAGGGAAGTTTTCCCATCTTCTCGGATCCGCCGCTCCCTTCCTCTTTGTGCAACGAAAATATGCTATATGGCATGCCGTCAGTCTGACGATACGCAATTTTTTCTTGGATGCTGTGCAGCGCTTGCGCTCGGTCCAAAGCCTCGTCGAGTTGCCGCGAATAAGGACCGTAATGATGGTAATGGTAAGCGACGCCGCTTTTCATTCCGGCTTGCTCCAGAAGATAAAAGATCTTCTGGAGCCAGGTATTGACTATTTCTCCGTCGGCCGCAGCAAGTGTATCAGTGATCAGTTCATCTAAAGCCGTCATTGTGCTCCTCCCACTCGTGCTTTGTCGCGCAGTCCGTCGTCCGGAAAATAAAAACGGACGACTGTTCTTTCTTGCTCAGTGTACGAATAGTCGGCGACAGTTCCGTGATTTCATGGGTTGAGCCACTCCGCAATCTGATTGACAGCATTTTGTGCGTCTGTGCCTGTTCTGCACCAAATTCGCCGTAGATATTGATCGATCCGGCATCCTTTAGGACAAGCGCGTTGTTCTCCGAGCTTAGCGCGCTCTCAATTCTCATGATCTCTCGCTGACGGCGTTCCTCAGTCTGCTCCAGTTGCTCCCCGGGCAAGGCTGGGCATTCGATGTTGATATCGAGTGCCTTGTAAAGCTTTCGCTCCCGCAATCGCCGCGCGAGGTCGGCGGCTTCGCGGTTCTCACTGTTGGCGATCCGACTGATGCTCGCCCACATCGTGAAATCGTCAAGTGCAAGACATTCTGGACGGTCTCGCCCCGGTTTTGAAGAAGCGGATCAGCGGATCGGTCTTGTCGAGCCCGAGTTTGGTATGGCCCCGACCCTTCGCAGCCTCCGCCACTCTTTCAAGAAGCGCCCGCAACATCGCTTCGACGCAGCGAGTTGCCTTGTGGAGATAGACCTGCTCGAAAAGATGGTATCGGGCGAGAAGAAAGGATTCGGCCGCCTGAAGGGCTTTTTCATCGAGGCAAAAGGTCATGACGGGTTCGCTGTCAACGTCATCGTCGCCGCCGCGTCGAACCTCGGCGATGCGCAGATTGTCGATTAACCAGTCAAAATCGATCGCACCTGCGCCCCTTCCCGTCATCAATCGGTCACGCCGAAGATAGTCAAGCCGGTCCGCGTCAAAGGAACTCGAAACGACTGCGTGATAGACGTCCTTCGGCACTTCGGCCGTAAGCAGGTCGGCGATGTGCTCCGTTATCCCCTGACGGAAATTCTCGAGAATCGGTTGTATGTATCCTTTTGGATTGAGGATGATGTCGGACGTCCAGTTCTCGTGGCTCTTCTTCGAACCGCGCTTCTTCTGCGCGCTTTCGAAGGCGTGGCTGAAGGGGCCATGTCCGAGATCGTGCAATAATGCCGCAAGAACCGCTAGGTCCGCGCGGTCGCGATCAAACTCCGCATCGGGAATTAACTTCCCGAGCACATTGACCAAGGCCCGCGCCGTATGGAAAACACCAACTGAGTGAGCGAAGCGCGTATGTGTCGCCCCTGGGAATGTGAATTCCGAAACGCCAAGTTGCCGAATGCGCCGCAACCTTTGAAACTCTGGAGTGTTGAGCAGATCCCAAGCGGCTTGATCGCGCCGCGCCGTCGC
>JADJXQ010000021.1 GCA_016710335.1 Rhodospirillales bacterium | reverse complement strand
TTCGCGACGATGCTCATGTGAATTCCTTTCCTGCCAGTGTTGGGAGAAGCGCTAGTGTTGCGAAGTTAGTCTGAATGCGCAACAAGCGCTGCCGATGGCCAATAGTTGCTCACGGCATTCTCTGCTAACCTGAACCTGTTCAGTTGCTTCTCGGTGGAGGTGGATTCATGAGAGCCGTCAAAATCACAGCCTTTGTCCTGGGCGGCCTGGTGGCCTTGCTGGCCGCCGTCGCGGCATTCATTCTGGCGACCTTCGATGCCAACAAGTGGAAAGGCGAGATCGCCCAGCTGGTCAAGGAGAAGAAGGAACGCAGCCTGAAGATCGAAGGAGACCTGTCCCTGTCCCTGTTCCCCGCCATCGGGGTGTCTGGCAAACGACGTTGTCGAGCACAAGAGCGAACAGGTGTTCGCCGCGGTGACAACGCGCGCATATCCCTGCAATTGTTGCCGCTGCTGTCCAAGCAGGTGGTGGTGGATACCGTGACGCTCGATGGCGTCAAGGCCCGCGTGGTGCGCTTCAAGGACGGACGGCTGAATATCGATGATTTGCTGTCGAAGGACGAGAAGGAGCCGCCTGCCCGCTTCGACATCGCCGGCGTGAAGTTCGCCAACGGCGAACTGGCCTGGCGTGACGAAAAGGCCGGCCAAGACCTGATCCTCTCGTCCCTTAATCTGGAAACGGGGCGACTGGCCAACGCCGCGTCGGACAAGTTCGACCTGTCGGCGACGCTGGTGGGCACGCAGCCCAATCTGGCGGTGGCGCTAAAGGCCGCCGGCGAGTATCGCTACGATCTCGACCGGATACGGCGGCGCGAATCTGACGTGCGCCTGACTGGCGACCTGGCCGACATGAAGTCGCTGGACATAACGCTGGCCGCAGCTGCCATGCAGCTGGCTGGTGCGAACGAAATCGTCGTCGAGCAGCTGCTGCTGACGGCCAAGGGCAAGGCGGCGGGCGATGCCTTCGAGGCGCGGCTCGATGCGCCGAGGCTGGCGCTGACGGCGGAGAAAGCCAGCGGGGCGACCGTCAATGCTTCCATCAAGCTGGCGGGTGCCCAGCGTGCTATCGATGCGAAGATCGCGCTATCGGGGGTGGAGGGCAAGAGTCAGTCTCTGCAGGCCGGCAAATTCGTGCTGGACCTCGACGCCCGGCAGGGCGAGACCACCGTCAAAGGCAGCCTGGCTTCAACCCTGTCCGCCAACCTGGAAAATCAGACGGTCGAATTGCCTGCATTCACAGGCGAACTAAACTTGGCCAACCCGCAGATGCCCATGAAGAGTGTCCGCCTGCCGCTAACGGGAGGAGTGCGCGCCGATATCGACGGACAGACGGCGGCCCTGCATGCCAACACACTGTTCGACGAGAGCAAGATCGCGGCGAAACTGAACCTGACGCGCTTAGCTCCTGCCGGTGCGCAGGGCTGACCTCGACATCGACCGGCTCAACAGACGGAAGCACTTGCCGCCGGAAACCGCCGCGGCGGGCGAGAAGAAAGCGGAAACGCCGCGCGATTTCTCCGCGCTCAAGGGCCTGAACGCCAGCGGCGTCGTGAAGATCGGACAACTGCAGGTGTCTAACGTCAAGGCCGCCAATGTCCGCCTGGAGATCAAGGCCGCCGACGGCAAGCTCGACGTCGCACCCCACTCGGCCAGCCTCTACAACGGCAGCCTGACGGGCGCGCTATCAGTCAATGCCAACAACAATCGCGTCGCACTGCAGCAGAACCTGGCCAATGTCAGCATCAATCCCCTCATGAAAGATGCGCTCGACAAGGACGTGCTGGAGGGGCGCGGCAACGTCGCGCTCGACGTCGCGTCCGGCGGTACGACGGTTGCGGCGATGAAGAGGCCTCAACGGCACTGCGAGCGTGAATCTGAAGGACGGCGCCATCAAGGGCATCAACCTGGCGAAGACCTTTCGCGAGTCGAAGGCGTTGTTCTCCGGCCGCAAGGATGCCGTTCAGGAAGCGAAGCAGGCCGAGAAGACGGATTTCTCCGAACTGACCGCTTCCTTTCGCATCGCCGGCGGCGTGGCGCGCAACGACGACCTCCGCGCGAAGTCGCCTCTTCATCCGCCTGGGCGGCTCGGGCGACATCGATATCGGCGAAGACCGCGTGGATTATCTTGCCAAGGCCAGCGTGGTGGAGGAACACCCGCGGCCAGGGCGGGGCAGGGAACTCGATCACCTCAGGGCCTCACCGTGCCGGTGCGGGTAAGCGGCCCTTCGACAAGTCGCCGACAACATCGAGTTCGGCGGCCTGGTGGCGGAAGCCGCCAAGGCCAAGGTCGAGGCGAAGGTGAAGGAGACGGTGCAGGAGAAATCCAAGGGCGTCCTCAAAGGCCTGTTCAAGCGTTAGCCGCAGCCAGCTTGTCCAGCAACAGCGGCAGCACCGTTCCCGCCGCTCCCTGCAGCGCAAACTGAATATGGCGCGTGAGCGCCGTGCGTTCCGGGTTGATTTCCACCACGGTTGCGCCGGCCGACAGCGCCCGCAGCGGGAGTTCGGCGGCCGGGTAAACCTGCGCCGAGGTGCCGATGCTGAGAAACACGTCGCAATGCTCGGCGGCATCCTCCGCTCGCCAGGGGGCCTCCGCCGGCAGCATTGCCGAACCACGACGTCCGGGCGTAGGCGCCGCGCGCAGCGCGGCGGCGATTCGCCCTCCGCAAAGTCGCTGACGACGCGCTGCTCGAGTGAGCATTTCACCCGCGTAATGTTGCCGTGCAGTTCCACCACCGCGCGCGAGCCGGCGCGTTGGTGCAGGCTGTCGATGTTCTGCGTCACGAGCGTGAAGGTGTCGAAGCGCTGTTCCAGCCTGGCCAGCGCTTCGTGGCCGGGATTGGGCCGCACGCCGGCAATACTGGCGCGCCGCGAGGCATACCACTCCCACACCCTCTTGGGATTGCGCGCGAAGCCTTCCGGCGTGGCCAGTTCCTGCGGATCGTAATTGGCCCACAGTCCGGTCAACGCGTCGCGGAAGGTCGGAATGCCCGATTCGGCCGAGATGCCAGCACCGGTGAGCACGGCCACGCGGCGTGCCCGCGAGAGGCTCGATGAGTTCGCGCGAATGTCCATGCGCATGTCCTTGCCGGGCCGGGAACCGGTCTCCATGCTACCATCCCGGCGCTATGGATTTCACTTCCCGTGCTGCACGCGCTCATCCTCGGCATCGTCGAGGGCCTCACTAGTCCTGCCGATCTCTCGACCGGCCACCTGATCCTCGTGGCCGACCTGCTCGACTTCAACGATGAGCGCGGCAAAACTGTTTCCGATCGCCATCCAGACCGGTGCGATTCTGGCGGTGCTGAGTACCGCGCCCGCTCGGCCGGGTCGTCCGCGGGGTGTCGCACGACCGCGTCGCGCAGCGCTTCGTGGCGAACCTGGCCATCGCCTTCATGCCGCTGGCGCTGCTTGGCCTGGCATTCGGCCAGGCCATCAAGGCGCAGCTGTTCCAGCCGGTTCCCGTGGCGACGGCCTTCATCGTCGGTGGCCTGGTCATCCTCTGGGCGGAGCGGCGCGAGCACACGATCCGGGTCGAGAGTGTCGACGACATGGGCTGGCGTGATGCCCTCCTGCTCGGCATCGCCCAGGCCTTCGCGCTGATTCCCGGCAACATCGCGTTCCGGCGCCACCATCATCGGCGGACTGCTCTTCGGCCTGTCGCGCAAGGCGGCCACCGAGTTTTCCTTCTTCCTGGCGGTGCCGACCCTGTTTGCCGCCGCCGCCTACCAGATGGTGAAGGAACGGCACCTGCTCAACGCCGACGATCTCGGCATGTGGGCGGTCGGCTTTTCCGCCTCCTTCGTCTCGGCCTTCCTCTGCGTGCGCTGGCTGCTGCGCTACATCAGCACCCACGACTTCTCGATTTTCGCCCGGACACCGCATCGTCTTCGGTATCGTCATCGGCACGGCCTATTCGGGCGTGGTGAATTGACCGCGCCACGAACGACCCGTAACGACCTGGCGCTGATCCTGCACTGGCTTTCCCTGGTCGTCGTCGACCCACGAGGAACCGCGCGTGGTCGCCGCTGCTGGAGCAGGCGCTCAACCAAGGTTTGGCGCCGTTCATCTGGAGCGCGGCCGACGGTTTTCAGCCGCAGCAGCAACACCAGCCGATCACGCAGACCTACGAATTCCTCGATGCTGCGCCATATCGACAAGACCCAGGAGAACGGCGTCATGTAACATCCTGACGCGCACCCTCCTCGCCGATCCGGTGAATGCGCGTCTGGTTCGCGAGATCGCCAACGAATACAACAAGACCGCCCGCACACTGGTTTTCGTCAGCCCTCGCATCGAATTGAATGCCGAGCTGGCCCGCATGAGTGCGCGCTTCGCCTTGTCGGTGCCGGGATTGGAAACGATCCAGGGACTCCTGCGCGAGGAAATGCAGCTTTGGGCGCGACAGGGAACGGGGAGCCGGTGCGCGGCGAGAAGGAGGCGCTGCATCTGGTTGGCGCGCCACCTGACCGGCATGGCGCTCGACGACGGCGCGCGCAGGGCGGCACGGCAGGCGATCCGCAACGACGGCTTGATCGCCCGCAAGGACATCGACCACGTGCTGCCTTCTCGCACAGGACGCGGCGCAGGCAGCGTGTTGGAGCCTGAGTTCGACACGGCCAGCTTCGCCCAGGTCGGCGGCGTGTGAACCGGCCTAAGCATTGGCTGGAGTTGCGCGCGACGTCTTCGTCGGCGACGCCGGCGCTGCCCTGCAGCCGCCCAAGGGCATCGCGCTGCTCGGCGTGCAGGGCGGCAGAGCCCGGGCCGCAAGGCGGTGGCCGGCGCCTGGGGTGGCCTGCTACGGCTGGATTTCGCCACGCTCTCCAACAAGTTTTTTCGGCGAGACCGAGCGCAACCTGCGCGAAGCGCTGGCTTCGGCGGAAGCCATGGCGCCTGCGATGCTGTGGGTCGAGATCGAGAAGGGGCTCGCCAGCGACAGCTCCGGCGGTACCGACGGCGGCGTCTCGCGCCGCATCCTCGGCCCCCTGCTGACCGGCTGTCGGAGCGCAAAGGGCCGCGTCTTCATTCCGCACCGCCAACGATATCGAGCAGCCGCCGGAGCTGATCCGGCAAGGGCCGCCCGACGAGATCTTTTTCGTCGACCTGCCGGACGCGCCGACGCGCGCCGAGATCTTCGCCATCCACCTGGCACGGCGCGAAGCAAAGCCCGAGCGATTCGACCTCGACGCACTGGCGCTGGCGGCGGACGGGTTCTCCGGCGCCGAGATCGAGCAGGCCGTCGTGTCTTCGCTGTACGAAGCGCATGCGCGGAAGGTGCCGCTCGAGCAGGCGCTGCTGCTGACTGAAATCAGCCGTACCCGCCCGCTGTCGACGGTGATGGCGGAACGCGTGGCCGCCCTGCGCGCGTGCGGCCGATCGCACCGTGCCGGCGAACTGAGCGATGATTGTCTATCTGCATGGTTTCCGTTCCTCGCCCCAATCCAACAAGGCGAAACAACTGAAGGCGCACATGGAAGCGCTTGGCCTCGGCCCTCTGTTCTGGTGCGAGCAGTTGCCGGTTTCGCCGCGCGTGGCCATCGCGCTGGCGGAGCGCGCCACGCCCGGGCGCGACCCCGGTTACGGTAGTGGCTTCGCTGGGCGGCACGATCTACGCACCGCGTCAGGCGAAGCATGGTTTGCGTGCGGTGCTCAACCCGGCGGTGGTGGCCCATCTCTCGCTCGCCGAGTTCGTTGGGCCGCAGACGAACCTCTATACCGGCGAGACTTTCGATTTCCGCCTTGAGCACATCGAGGAACTGCGCGCGATCGAGGTGCCGCGCCTGTCGCGGGCCGGGGAGCTCTGCTGCCGGGTGGAGGAGGGCGGCGGGATCGCTCGACTACCGCCAGCAGGCAGTGGCGAAGTACGGGCTGCCGGCAGGTGGTGCTGCCGGGGGTGACCACGTCTTTACGCGCTAGCCGGACTATCTGGACGTGGGCTGGCGCTTCGCGGGATGGCCACACGAGTTTCGATGCGATCGCCACAGCGCGAGGAGCGTGCCGGCTGCTGGCCCGATTGCCGCACGCACGCCGAGGGCGCTGCGCTGCGAACTAACCTTTCCGATGCCGCGTGCTGGCGGCGGCCAGCCTTGCAGCGGGTTATGCGTGCTGGATCTGGCGAGCGGGCCGGGCGTGCTGGCCAGTGCGGCGGCGGCAGAGGTGCAGGGCGGGCTGGTGGTGGCGAGCGACATTGCCGAAGGGGCGCTGCGGGAAGGACGCCGCCGGGCCGTCGCGGACAATCTGGTCTTCGTCGCCGCCGATGCGGAGCGGCTGACTTTTGCCGACGGCGTCTTCGACCGCGTGCTGTGCGGGCTTGGCCTGATGTTCTTTCCCGCAGCGGAGCAGTCCCTCGCGGAAATGCGTCGCGTGCTCAAGCCAGGCGGCCTCGCCGTGTTCTCGGTAGTAAGGGCGAGGCGTCGCAGGCGCCTTGGTGTCATGCCCTGCCCTGCGTACGAGCCGCATCCTGCGCCGCCGCCCAAGGCCGAGCGTCTCTCGCCCTTCCGCTTCGGCAGCCGGCCTTTCCTGAAACAGACGCTGGAGGCAGCGGGCTTCCGTGAAGTCGAGCTTCACACGCACACCCTCAGCTGCGTCTTCGCGACGCCGCAGGACTACTGGCAGGC
>JADJXQ010000020.1 GCA_016710335.1 Rhodospirillales bacterium | reverse complement strand
TCCATCGGGCGTGGTTCCGGCGCGGATGATACCGGCGATGAGGCCCGGACGTCTCATCGATAGGGAAGGGGGCAGGCGGTTTGGGCGCGCGGGTGCGGGGTGTCTTGCCGGCGGTTTTTTGGGCGGCCGCGGCTGCCTCGACCACGGCTCGCTCGTTGTCCCAATGGATCTGCAGCGCGACCAGCAGATGGCGCTTGGTCTCGCCGCTCTCATAACGGACGGTGGCCCACATCCCGTCAATGGATACGATTTCATACTCGCCGGTTGAATTGCGATAGCGTTGGCCCACTTCGATTGTGTTGGACATGGTCTCCTCTCCAGCAGTTACGTTTCCCGTCGTCGGGGTCGCGGGCGGTGCGTTTCAAACGGTCGCAAAACAGGCCTCTGTCGGCCTGGGGGAATAAAGCTAGAGAGTATAGCCGAAGTGCGGGAAATTTACGAGGGGTGATCGCGCGGCGACTTTTCGCGTCATCCCTATTGACGCCCACTTGACATGTCATCTATACTGTTAGGCGGGCGGGGGAGACCGCTCCAAAATCCGAGGTGACGCCTATGTAGCCCACAACCCCACTTATTCAATCTATTCATCGAGACAACATCGCTTGCATACCGAGGAGATAAGTCATATGTCACAACTGAGAAACCCCACCCGGCTGCTTTTCGTGGCCTTGCCTTTCCTGTTACTGTTCCTGGCCGCCTGTGGCGCGGTCAAGCTCGCTCCGACTTTCAGCCATCAGGGCCGCTTGCTCGATGAAAACGGCGCCCCTGTCCCCGACGGCAACTACGAAATTGAGTACGGCATTTTCCATGCGGCGACCGGCGGCACGGCCGTCTACACCGAGACTCAAACTATCGCGGTCGCGGATGGCCTGTTTACCGCGTCGGTAAGCCCGTTCGGCACCGCCGATCCGACCGTCTTCGCCCAGCCGACGTGGTTGCAGATCACTGTCGGCGGCGAGACGCTAACCCCTCGCCAGCGGCTGCAAGGCTCCCTATGCTCTTTCCCTCGCCTCCGGCGCGGTCGCGCAAAGGCGCGCAAACGCGCGACCGGATTTCGGCGGTCAGGTGGACACCGGTGAGGCGCTGACCGTCTGGAACACCGACCTCTCGGCTACCGGCGGCAGCGGCGCCTGCTGGCGCTTAACCAGGCCAGCCCGACCGGCGCCGACCGCGAAAGAGTCGCGGCGCTCCAGGCGCGCGCTCGGCACCTCGTACTCGGCCGTATTCACTGCCCCAAAACTTCCGCGGCATCTAGCCAGGGGCGGCCCTTCTTGGTATGACGCCTTGTTTGACGGCGATGTCGGTATCTCCGTCTCCGGCAACTGCACGGGATGTACCATGGCGTATCTCGCCCAAAACGTGGGCGGCGCGGCCATCAACGCCGGCGATTTTGTCGCTATCGCGGGCGTGGAAACTGACCCCGACCTCGATATCCCCATCATGCTGGTACAAAAGGCCACTTCTCCCAATGACGTGATCATCGGCGTAGCAACAGGCGCGGCGACCCGGAGAGCCGGTCGTCGAAACCAACGGTATGAGAACCGGCGGCGGTAATCCCTCCAGCGGGCCGGCTGCGGCCGGCGGCTATCTGTCGGTTGTCGTTCAGGGTCTGGTACAAGTGCGAGCGGCAGGCACGGATGCATTGCCCGGCGCGAGCCTCAACGCGGGAACCGACGGCGCGGAAGTGACCGCCGGCCCCGGCTTCACCCGCGCGCTCAGCGAGGTGGACAGCGACGGCATGGTCTGGGTCATGCTGAGTGGGCAATAGGAGGCGCGCCATGAGAACATGGAAACGCATCCTGATGCTCGCCCTGGTCGCGGCGCTGCTGTTGTTCGCCGTTGCCGTCGTAGCCGCGCTGGCGCTGGATCCGGCCGCCCCGGCTGCTAACAGCGTTACCTGGCAGGTCGTCGCTTCCGGCGGCCAGACGATGAGCAGCGCGTCGTACACGATGATGAGCACAGCCGGACAACCCGTGGCCGGTCAGGTGTCGGGCGACAACTACCCCCCGGCTGAGCGGCTACTGGCAAAACTTCCAGGCGGTCGTTCGCTCCGTCCTGCTGCCGTTTATTGTCGGTAATCCGTAGAGTAAACGAGCGCAAACCGGGCGATTCTCTCCCGGTTGCCTTGCCCCTGCGTCCTTGTTTGTCTCCTTATCTGAATGCCGCCCGCTAACCGATTGCATAATACAGTTGGGCGATGATGCCACCGGCTTTCGCATGGCGCGCTCGGCCGCTTCTCCATGCAGAAACTCCACCTGGCTGCCCTGTTGCACCGCCTGTAGCAGCAGCGGCTCCGTCGCTTCATCGGCCGGATATGGCAGAGCCAGCAGGCGAACGGCGGCGCGATCCAGCGCGCGGCCGACTGCAACCTGGCCCGTCGCCCCGCGCCCGCCCGCTTTCGCCTGATCGATCACCTCTGTAACCAGGGCATCCTCATACCGCGCTCGGCCTGTTCGGCCGTAGCGAATGCGATCGGCAATCTCATGCGGCGGCAGTTCCATCGGGATCGGCAATACGGCGATGACTTTCTCCTGAACCGCCGGATGCACCGCGCCTAACACGGTGTTGGCCAGTCGCTGATCGCCGCCGAGAACGATCCGCTCGATATCGGGATTTTCAGGAAGTATTTGTCGGCATCAGCGGCGATGGTGCGAACAAATCGCCGGGTCAACTCGTCCTGGCGCGACTTGAGATTCGCGGTGTGGGCTGATTTGCGTTGCTTCCGCAACCATTTCTGGTCCGATATGACGGCCGAATCCGTCGCCGTGCGGCCAAGACCGACGCGCAGCACCCGGGCTTCATCTTCGGCCATCAGCGCCACCATGTGGACTTCGTATTCGTCCAGCGCCCACAGGAACTCCTGAATATGGGGTGCCGAAGTGATGGACATTCGCCAGCCGCACAGGCAGCTCAAAGCGATGTTCGCTTCCCGGACTGATGAACAAGGCCAGCGTTTTGCCCTCCGGCCGGTAGCTTGAGGTACTTGTCCAGGCGCTTGCGAATCGCGCGCCCATTCCTTGTTCGGGTCGGTGTCGTTGAGCCGCACGCTCTCCATTGCTTGGTCTGGGTGGAATCAAGACCCGCCTCGATATCAGCCACGGCGTTTCTCAGATAGATTTGCCAGGCCAGGGTCTGACTCTGATTCTCCGGGGCGGCGGATCTGGTCATCAAATAGAGAGAGGTATTTGTCCTGTGCGTGGCCGGCAGCGTAGTCGGCGAACTCACGCAGATCTTCGTAAAGTTTTGAATCATAGGTTCGTTAGCTCCTGTAGCCGGCTGATGGAGCCGGGATTTCTCAAGGATGAGCATAGCACAACGCGCGCGCACTGCACAGGACAGCAAACCCTACCCAGCACACGGCGCGCGCTATAAAATCTACGCATGATTCAACTCATCGCCTTCGACGCCGACGATACACTCTGGCATACGGAACACCTATACCGCGAGGCGCGGCGGCAGTTTGACGAACTCCTGCGGCCGCACGGCTTCACGTCCGCTGATCTGGAGAGCGTCGTCCACGATACGGAGATGCGCAACCTGCCCTACTACGGCTTCGGCATCACCAGCTTCATCCTCTCGCTCATCGAGACGGCCGTCCAGGTGACCGGCGGTCGTATCACCGGCGCGGAGATCGGCCGGCTGCTGGATATTTCCGCGAGATGGTCTCGGCCGACATCCGGCTCATCGATGAGGTGGAGGAGATGCTGCCGCGCTGTCGGCCGACTTCCCGCTGTTGCTCATCACCAAGGGCGATCTGTTGCACCAGCAGGACAAGGTGGCTCGTTCCGGTCTGGGGGCCTTACTTCGCCGGGGTGGAGGTGGTGGCCGACAAGACGCCGGAGGTCTACTGGGAAGATCCTGACCCACGGCGCAGGCGTGGCCCCGAACAGTTCGTCATGGTCGGCAACAGCCGCGCAGCGAGTAGGCGAAGACCAGAATGACTGAGAAGAAAAACATCTGAATCTTGCCCACATCGGTAAACTGGAAATTGGCGATGGTGTCGCCGCGAACCATATCGCTCCAGCGGGCATCGGCAACGGTGGGATGGGCGTGTAGCTCGCCGACGGCCGTTTCCCGCGCCGCCTCCAGTTCGGCCGCGCGCCGATTGGCCCGCTCCGCGTCCGCTCTGGCCGCCCGCAACTCGGACTCCATCGCCGCCATTTGCGCCTGGGCCTCAGCCAGCGCTTCCTCGTCCACCTGAAGCCCCGCATCCATCGACTCCAGCCCGCCGGCGGTCGTGCTTTCCAGCGAATGGTAACTGGATTGCAGCGATTCGAGCGCGACGGTCGAATGAACGGCCTGCTCGCGGGCCGTTTCGCTGCGGGCGGCCACGTCTTGCGCCCGGCCGTCCTCCCTGGTCGCCTGGTTGGACCTGATGGCCCCCGCCCCGGCCATTGAGGCGATGCTGATACCCAGAGCCAGCAATACCTCCTGCGGGATGTCGATATTGAGCGGCTGGTAGCGGTTCAGCTCGGAGGCCTCATCCGACTCCTCGCCCGGCAGGACGGCCTGTTCGCCGGTCACCTGCTCCACGACGAGCCGCGGCCCGCGAATCTGCCGCTCGCCCACTTCTCCACCCCCGGCCAGCACCTCGCCACCGCCTCCACCACTTGCACGTCCGACGCCGGCGTCCGACCCAACAGGATGGGGCTGACCCGATGCAGCCCCAGCGTGATCCAGGCCGAGAGGACGACGACCGTCCAGAGTATCAGTTGCAGCCGCGAGAGGCTGATCTTGTTGCGCGCGTCTATGAGCACGCCGTCGATGCGGCCGGGCGCGAACCGGGTCTCAACGCGGCCGCTTCTCATGCGCACCGCCTGCTCGCTGCCGGTGATGTCGCGGCCGATAAACGCCAACAGGAGAACGAAAATGCCCATCACAAGCAGCCAGCGCCACGCCAACGGGATGACGCCGGCCAGCCCGACCCCTATAATGAGGATGATGGACACGATGATATAGCCGGCGGAGTAGTATTTGCGCATGACGAGAGCCTCCTGTTGCCTGATTATGTCGAACTGTATGACATTGTAAGGAGTGGGGGGAGGATGTCAAGAGGGAGATCGCCGGTCAGGTCATTTTTCTTCGCCACTCGTCACAACAACTCTTGTTCCCTTGCCCGGCGCCGAATCCACCACCAGCCGCGCGCCGACTGCCTCTGCCCGCTCGCGCGCCCAACAGACCGAAGTGGCCTGACGACGCCAGTTCGACGGCGCGGCCGGTTGATGTCAAAGCCCACTCCATCATCGCTGACCGTCAGCGTCATCCGGCCGGGGTGAACTCCAGAATCACTCCGGCCCGGCTCGCGCTCGCGTGGCGGCCGATGTTGCGCAGCGCCTCCTGGGTGATGCGATAGAAGGCCAGTTCCATCTCGGGTCAAGACGCCGTTCGTCCCCGATTGCCGTAAACTCAATCGGACGCCCAACGCGGCCAACTGATCGCGGGCCAGCAGTTCCAGCGCGGGAGACAGCCCCAGGTCGTCGAGGTAGCTCGGCCGCAGGTCGCGGGTCATCCGTCGCAAGTCGGCGATGGCTTCCGTCGCCAGCGCCTCCATCTCGGCCAGTTGTTCGGCCGCGCCCCTTGCCCCCGGTCTGGGCCAACTGGATGCGCTGGTTGAGCGCGATGAGCGACTGGACGGTGTCGTCGTGAAGCTCGCGGGCCAGCCGCCGGCGCTCTTCCTCCTGCCCGACAGTCAGCGCGGCGAGATAATCGCGCAAGCCCTGCTGAGCCATCTGCAGGCGGCGGTCATGCCGGCCAGTTCGCCCTGCAATTGCCGAATCTCGCCGATGCCGCCCACCGGCTCGCGAAGCGCGTCGAAGTCGCCGCGGCCGAGTGCGACGGCGCGGTCGGCCAATGCCCGCAGCGGTTCAACGATCCGGCGCGCGCCGAACCACAACCCGGCCAGGGCGACCGCCAGAACGGGCAGCAGGATGAACGGGGCCAGTTCCGTCCGCCGCAGCATCGGTTCGGTCATCTCGCGCCACGCCTCTTCCATGACCAGCGCCCAGCCGACCGGCGCGATCGGCGTGTAGCTGATAACGTGTTCATCCGCGCCGACGTCGAGGAAGGTCGCGCCGATCTCGCCGCAGCGCCTCGGCGACGCCCGGATGGCGTGGCCGCCGGACCGGTATGGACGCTCCGGCCCGTCTGGTAAGAAGCGTCCTGTCGGGAGCGACCAGATAGGCGACGGTGTGGTCGCCGGGCAGCACGACGCGACCGGGGACGTCGCGGGCGACGGCGGCGGGATCGATGGCCCCGCGGCCGTCGTCCTGTCCTCGGCCGCGGCGACGACAACCAGTACCTGGCGCCGGTGTCGGGGCCGGGGAAGATGGGGAGGAAGCTCGTAGAACCTGTAGAAACCGGGTTTCTCAGAAGAAACCCCGTTTCTGGAACCCCCGGTTTCTATTGTTGATTCTATTGTCACCCACCACTCCGGGTCGTCGGCGGCCAGCAGTTCACCGTCCGGCCCGAAAATCGCCAGCAATGAAGTCGTCGTGGAATGAAGCGCTGTCGGCCAATGCCGTCGCCGGCGGCACGTGAACGGCGTGGAGCGCCAGGTTGCGGACGGCGGCCTCGCGCTGGGCCAACTGTTCCTCCAGCGCGGCGGCGGCGGCGCGGGCGGCTCTCTGGTCGCGCTCGCCGACCATCCGGCGCATGGCGTCCTGATGCAGCGCCAGACCGCCGTAGGCGATGAGCGCCAGCAACAACGTCAGCGGCAGGACAGTGAGGAGAAAAAGCTGGGCCGGCAGGCCGCGCAGGCGGGTCATAGGGTGATGAGACCGAGGGCGACGGCGCGCATGACGGCATCGGTACGGGTGTTTGCCCGCAGTTTGGCGTAAATGTGAGCCAGGTGACCCTGGACGGTGCGGTCACTGATGAACAACTGGGCGCTGATGGCTTTGTTCGTGTATCCGCGAGCGGCCAGGGCCAGGACTTCCAACTCGCGCCCGGAAAGCGGCTCGTAGACCGTTTCCAGAGCGACGGCGCGGGCGCGGATGGCCGGATCGAGCACCTGCTTGCCTTCGTAAACGCGCGGACGGCGCGGACCATCCCGTCCGGCGAAGCCGTTTTGAGGACGTACCCATGGCCCCGGCCGCCAGCCCGGCGCGTAGGGGTCATCGCGGTGGGCGGCGATGAGACGGCGGGCGGCATCGCCGTCATCGGCCTCGGCCACGACGCGCAGCCCGTCGGCGCTCTCCAGGAATTGTCGAATCCCCGCCCGCACCACGGCATGGTCGTCGGCCAGAAGGATCGTGATCGACTCAATCATACCCCGATAACTTAACGAGATTCGCGACGAAGGTCAAGGGAGTGACGAGTGACGAATGACGAGTGACGAGTATTCTGAACTCGCCACTCGTAGCTCGTAGCTCGTCACTCGAATGCGCCATTTGGCGCTGCCCGGCGGAGGGGAAGGGGCGTATGATGTATTCAGGTAGCACTGTTTACTTCATAAACAAGGTGAAAAGACATGGCACAAGTCAGACATGCAAAACAAAAATCGCGTTCGGGCCGGCCGGAGTTGCTTATCGCGCTGGCTTTTATCGGTGGTGCGGTTCTGTTGCTGGCGGTGGGGCGCTGCTGGCGAACCGGCCGGTGGAGCTGGTGAGCGACGGCGAGATCGTCCGCGGCGCGGTGATCCGGGCGACGCATGAAATGGGCGGCGGCGCGCATTCCTTCCTGCCGAAAGACGGCCCGCAGCCCAACATCGAAGCCCGCCAGACATTCCACGACTTCGCCGCATCGGCGCGAAGGATGTGGTGACGCGCACATTCGTCGTGCGTAATACGGGCGAGGCCCCGCTGACGATCAACCGGGCCTACACGACCTGCGGCTGCACCACGGCCGAAATCTCGGCCGATACCATCCCGCCGGGCAAGGCCGTGACGGTGGAACTGCGCTTCGACGCCGGCTTCCACGACTCGGCCGGGCAGACGGTGCGCCGCGGCATTATCATCGAGACCAACGACCCCGACCAGCCCCAGGCGGAGATTTGGGTGCAGGCGGAAGTAGCGAGCAAGTGACGAATGACGAGTTGCGAGTGACGAGTTTAGAGCGCGCTCTTCATTCGTCACTCGTCGTTCGTCACTCGTCACTCATTTAGATGAATTATGACCCGAATAACAAGAACCCTATTAGCCTCAGTCCTCCTTGTGACTGTATTGTTGACGGCCTGCGCCATCGAGCCGGAGGCGGAAGACGCCCATGCCGGGATGTCCTCGAACGTTGACCCGGCGATGGTCACGGCCGGCCACCATCACCCGATGGCCCCGCTGGAGGATATGCCGGAGAACGTGCGCGCGGCCGACGCCCGGACGCAGGAGGCTTATCGTTTCGCCGTCGCCAACCCCGACGCGGCGCACGAAGTCCCTTGCTACTGCGGCTGCGTGGCGCTGGGCCATACGTCCAGCTACGGGTGTTACGTGGCCGGGACCGACCCCGACGGCGCGCTGGTCTTCGACGCCCATGCGGTCAATTGTACGGTCTGCGTTGACATCACCCAGGATCAGATGCGGCTGATGGACGGCGGCGCGTCTCCGGAGGCGATCAGGGCATACCTGGATGAGAATTACAGCATGTATGGGCCGCCGACGGAATTTCGAACGACCAATGACGAATCGGGAAGTGGATGATGCGCTATATTATCTGGATTACGTTTCTGTTCATGGTGGCGGCGACGGCCGCCTGTGGCGGAGGCGCGGCTGCCGGGGGTTCCCCGCGGCTGGCGTTGGAGGAGATGACGCTCGCGCTCGGTGACGTTCCCAACGGGAAGATCGTCGAGCGGGAAGTGACGGTGCGCAACGAGGGCGACGCGCCGCTGGTGGTCGAGCGAATCACGACATCGTGCGGCTGCACCACGGCCGCGCTGGAACCGATGACGATTGCCCCCGGCGCGAGCGGCGTGCTGACCATCGCCTTTGACTCCGGCGCGCACGGCCCCGGTCTGCGCGGGCCGATCATGCGCGATGTCAGGCTGATCTCCAACGACCCGGCGCTGCCGGAAGCGGTGGTGGCGGTGACGGCCAATATTGGGCCGCCGGAATAATTATGAAGGGAGAAGGGAGAAGGGTGAAGGGAGAAGGGTGAAGGAAGAACTCATCCTTCATCCTTCATCCTTCATCCCTCTCTTAAAGGGGCCAGTCGCGCAGCATGCGCTCGGTCTCTTCGCGGTGGCCGGTCTCGTCGCGCACCATATCTTCGAGCTGTACCTTCAGGCCGACGTCGCCGAAGGCATCGGCTTCATCAGCGCGCTGGGTATAGCCGGCCACGGCGCGCGTCTCCGCCTCCATCACGGCCTGGAGCATCTCCTGGTTGGTTTCGGCCGGCTTGACCATGCTGGGTACAGTGGTCGGTTCACCGCCCAGGGCGACGATCTTGTTTGCCAGGAACTGGGCATGCCCCAGCTCGTCGGGCACTTCGGCCAGAAAAAACGCCACCAGTTGCGGCCGGTAGGGGCCGGTCACTTTGGCGGCGTAGGTGGTGTACTGGATTACGGCCGCGAGTTCTTCGGCCAGGTCTTTGTTCAGGTTGTCAATCAGGGTTTTAGCATCCATTATAATGGTCCTTGTAGTCTGTTATTTTGTCCGGCGGGCGAAAGATTGCGACGGGTATCGCGCGGATGACGGGCCGCCGCGGAGAATACTGCCACTACTGATTCTACCACATTCACACGTAATAGGCAGCCTTCGCGGCCGACTATTGAAAGACCCCGCAGCGTACCTGCCCCACGTGACAACGGAACAATAACAGTATATACTAAAATCATTCCAGTATATACGGAGGCTGACCAATGTCTGTATCAATCGTCTCAGCCAAAGGTTGGGTCGTCATCCCGAAGGACATCCGCGAGCGCTACGGCTTCAAGAAAGGCACACGGGTCAAATTTGTGGAATATGGCGGCGTGATCAGCATTGCGCCGGTGGCGGAAGATCGCTTGAGGCCATCGATGCCCTTCACGGGATGCTGTCCGGTGGGCCGTCGATGACTGAGGAATTGCTGAGGGAGCGCGCCGAAGAGCGGG
>JADJXQ010000019.1 GCA_016710335.1 Rhodospirillales bacterium | reverse complement strand
GAAGGCGGTCTCCTCGCTAAAGTCCTCGACCGGTAACGAAAAGTGCTGCCACTGTCCGAAAGATCGGTGAACTTGACATCGATGAATTCGATCCGCTTTATCTGCGATCAACCTGGTTACGTCTGCCGGTTTCATTATCTTGTTCTCCACTATTTTCATTTATTCCCGCAAAGTAATGACCTGAATCCCTGCCTTTGAAATTCGGGTCCGCTTATAAAAAATTCAGACTCGCGAACAGTCGTTCAATTTCTCAACATCCCCTTTGTCAACTCATCTTCGCTCCGAAGGCCACCTTAAAATGAAAACGCCTCGCCGCTTCCGTTGGCTGGTGCGAGAGGCGTCGTGGCCTGATTTAGTGATTCTATTGTCGCTCACTGCCGTGCCGACGCGCGGCCGAACCCTTCAATGAGCACAAGTTTATATGATACACGATTCAAATTGTGTGTCAATTCACAAACATAAATAAAGAGTGAAACCCAACTATCGTAGAAAGTATATAAGTTCAGGAGGCGGGCAAGCCGATGGGACAAAGGTTGTTTCGCATCCTGAAGATGCGACTTTTCGCTAATTAATAGCCATCCCGGCGAAGTGTCTTCGCGCCCCGAACGCCATCGGCCACGAGCAATGGCCCGGCAACAGGAGAAGAATGATATGAGGCGTTCCGAACAGCAGGGACAAGGCAACCACACCGGCCGGAGCTTTCCAACGACCGGCGAGACGCCTGCCCGGCAAAGCTTGTACGATCCACGCTTTGAGCATGACGCCCGCGGTGGGATTTATTGCCGATGTCAAGGGGACGCGATCGCACGCCATCGTGGCCGACGCGCTGACGGTGCTGGAGAATATGAGCCATCGCGGGGCGCGCGGCTCAGAGCCGGACACCGGCGACGGCGCGGGTATCCTCATCCAGATTCCGCACGCATTTTTCGCCGCCGGGACGCAGTTGCCGGGCTTTCAATTGCCGCCGGCGGGGGAGTACGGCGTCGGCATGATCTTCCTGCCGCGAGACGCCGGCCGCCGCGCCTCTTGCCAGGGGCTGCCTTCGCCCAGGATCGTCGCCGCCGAGGGAAAACCCTGCTCGGCTGGCGCGACGTGCCGGCGAACAATCGCGACCTGGGCGCGACGGCCCGTTCGCAGCGAGCCGGTCATGCGCCAGGTGTTTATCGGCGCGGCGCCAAACGACCTTCGCGACCCCCTGGCCTTCGAGCGCAAGCTGTTCGTCATCCGGCGGGCGAGAAACGGATCAAGCGGGCAATCGGCACAGCGACACGGCCTTCTTCATCGCCTCGCTTTCGTGTCGCACCATCATCTACAAGGCATGTTGCTGCGAGCAACTTCGCGGTTACTTCCCCGACCTATCTGACCCTCTCTTCGATTCAGCCATCGCCGTCGTCCATTCCCTGTTTTCACCAATACCTTCCCTGCCTGGAAACGCGCTCATCAAACCGTTACCTGGCCTACAACTGAGATCAATACCATCAAGGGCAACGTCAACGCCATGCGAGCGCGGCAGGCCTTGTTCCCTTCCGATGTGTTTCGGCGACGACTGCCGAAAGTGTTGCCCATCATTGACGAGGACGGCGCCGATTCGGCCATGTTCGACAACGCTGGAGTTCCTGTCGCTGGCCGGGCGTTCGTTGCCCCACGCCGTTATGATGATGATCCGGGCCGTGGGAAAAAGACCGGGAAATGGATGACACGCGCGCCTTCTATGCTTACCATAGCGCCTGATGGAGCCGTGGGACGGCCCGGCGTCGATTGTATTCAGCGACGGCGCGGTCGTCGGCGCGGTGCTCGACCGCAACGGCTCGGCCGTCGCGCTATTACGTTACCACGGACGACCGGGTGATCCTGGCCTCGGAGGTGGGCGTGCTCGATATCCCGCCGGAGCAGGTCTTGCGGAAGGGTCGCCTGCAACCCGGCCGGATGCTGCTGGTCGATACAACTGAAGGGCGCATCATCGCCGACGGTGAACTCAAGCGCCGCATCGCCGCCGAACACCCTTACGCCGGCTGGCTCAAAGGCAATCTGGCGCGGCTGGAGGATTTGCCCGAAGGCGGCCGCGAGCGCGTCCCGGCCCACGACACGGTTGTGCTGCGACAACATGCTTTCGGCTATGCCTTCGAGGACCTGCGCCTGATTCTGGCTCCGATGGCCCGCGACGGCGTGGAGCCTCTCGCCTCGATGGGCGACGACACACCGGTAGCGGCGCTTTCAGAGCGGCCGCAACTGCTCTATCACTACTTTCGCCAGTTGTTCGCCCAGGTGACCAACCCGCCCATCGACGCCATCCGCGAGGAACTGGTCACCAGCAGCACGATGCTGCTCGGCTCGGAGGGCGATCTGCTGAACCCGAGGCCGGAGGATTGCCGCCGTATTCGCCTCCACTCGCCGATTCTGACCAACGCCGAGCTGGCGAAGCTGCGCGGCATCGGCGGCCAATAACGTCGCCTGTAGCCGGGATTCAGCGCCATCACGCTGCCGATACTCTTCCTCCGGCAGCGGCGGGAGGGCCCTGGCGGCGGCGTTGGATGAACTATTGCGCCGCGGCCGACCGCGGAATCGCCCGCGGCGCACCTGATCATCCTCGGCGGACCGGGGCATCAGCCGCGAATTTGCCGCCGCGCCGCCTGCTGGCCGTCGCCGGGCTGCACCAGCACCTCATCCGCCGGGGGACGCGCTCGCGGGTCAGCCTGCTGGTCGAATCGGGCGAACCACGCGAGGTTCATCATTTCGCCTGTCTCATTGGCTACGGCGCGGACGCCATCAACCCTTATCTTGCCTTTGAGACCATCCACGACCTGATCGCCCGCCGGTTGTTGACGGATATCAGCTACGGGGAGGGCGTCGAAAATACCTGAAGGCGGCGTCAAGGGCGTGGTCAAGGTTATTTCCAAGATGGGCATTTCGACCGTCCAGAGCTATCACGGCGCGCAGATTTTCGAGGCGCTGGGCTTGAGCCGGAGCGTCATCGACAGGTACTTCACCGGCACGCCGACGCGCATTGAAGGGCGATCTGGATGTTATCGCCGTGAAGCCCAGCAGCGCCACGTTCCGCCTTCCCGGACGACCGGCCAACGGGCATCCGCATGGGGGGCCGGCGGCCGGTACCAGTATCGCGAAGGCGGCGATTCCACCTGTTCAACCCTCGACTATTCACAGCTGCAACACGCCGTCCGGACGGGCGATTACGGGGCTTACAAGCGGTACGCGGCCGAAGTCCACGACCGGGGAAACGCAACTGGCGACCTGCGCTCGCTGCTGGAGCTGAATATCGCCGCCGCGCCGATCCCGTTGGAAGAGGTCGGAGCCGGTCGAAGCGATCATGGCCCGCTTCAAGACCGGAGCCATGTCCTATGGCTCGATCAGCAAGGAAGCTCATGAAACGCTGGCCATCGCCATGAACCGCGTCGGCGGCAAGAGCAACACCGGCGAAGGCGGCGAGGATCCCGACCGTTACCGGCCTGGCGCGGACGGTGATTCACGCAACAGCGCCATCAAGCAGGTCGCCAGCGGTCGATTCGGCGTCACGATTGAATATCTTAACCAGGCGAAGGAAATCCAGATCAAGATGGCTCAGGGGGCCAAGCCCGGCGAGGGCGGCCAATTGCCCGGCCACAAGGTCTATCCCTGGATCGCCAAAACGCGCCATTCGACCCCCGGCGTCGGCCTCATCTCCCCGCCGCCGCACCACGACATCTACTCCATTGAAGACCTGGCGCAGCTGATCTACGACCTGAAAAACGCCAACCCGGAGGCGCGCATCAACGTCAAGCTCGTCTCGGAGGTTGGCGTGGGTACGATAGCCGCCGGAGTGGCGAAGGGTCACGCCGACGTTATCCTCATCAGCGGCCACGACGGCGGCACGGGGGCGTCGCCCGCGTCGAGCATCAAACACGCGGGCCTCCCGTGGGAGCTCGGCCTGGCCGAGACCCACCAGACGCTCGTGCTCAACAACCTGCGCAGCCGGGTGCGGCTGGAGACCGACGGCCAGCTCAAGACCGGCCGCGACGTGGTCATCGCCGCGCTGCTGGGGGCGGAGGAGTTCGGCTTCGCCACCGGGCCGCTGGTGGCGCTGGGCTGCACCATGATGCGCGTCTGTCACCTGGACACCTGCCCGGTCGGCGTGGCGACGCAGAACCCGGAGCTGCGCAAGCGATTCACCGGCGAGCCGGAGCACGTCGAAAACTTCATGCGTTTCATCGCCCGGGACGCGCGAGAGCACATGGCGGCGCTGGGGGCGCGGACGCTGGATGAACTCGTCGGCCGCGCCGACTTGCTGGCCGTTCGTGAGAACCTGAGCCACCCCAAAGCCCGGAACCTCGACCTGTCGGCGCTGCTCTACCGGCCGGAAGCGGGGCCGGAGGTGGGCCGTCGCTGCACCACTGCGCAGGATCACGGTCTGGAGCAACCTCGACCGAACCAATCCTGCTCGACCTGGCGCGCTCCGGCGCTGGAGCGCGGCGAGGCCGGTCGCGGCGACGTTGCCCATCGCAACGTCAATCGCACGGTGGGGACGATCCTCAGCAATGCCGTCACCGTGCTTTACGGCTCCGGCCGGCTGCCGGAAGACGCCATCCGGTTGACGTTCCAGGGTTCGGCCGGGCAGAGCTTTGGGCCTTCCTGCCGCCGGGCCTGACCTTCACGCTGGAGGGCGACGCCAACGACTATATCGGCAAGGGGCTTTGCGGCGGCGTGCTGGCCGTCAAGCCGCCGGACGGGTCGATCTTCAACCCGGAGGAGAACATCATCGTCGGCAACGTGGCATTCTACGGCGCGACGGCCGGCGAGGCCTACATTCGCGGCATGGCCGGCGAGCGCTTTGCCGTGCGCAACAGCGGCGCGACGGTCGTCGTCGAGGCGGTGGGCGACCACGGCTGCGAGTACATGACCGGCGGCCGTGTCGTCGTGCTTGGGCCGACCGGCCGCAACTTCGCCGCCGGGATGTCGGGCGGCATCGCTATGTCTACGACCCGGACGGCGTATTTGCCCCGCGGTGCAACTTGGACATGGTTGATCTGCTGCCGCTGGACGCGGCCGATGCGCGGGAACTGAACAACATGGTGTGGAAACGCCTGCTTCACCGGCAGCGCGACGGCCTGGCGCACCATCGGGAACTGGGAATCGACGTGGTCGCGCTTTGTCAAGGTGTTGCCGAAGGACTATGGCCGGGTCATGCGCGCTCTGGCCGAGGCGGAGGCGCGGGGATTGTCCGGCGAGGAGGCCGTCATGGCCGCTTTCGATAGCATCGCCGCGACCTGCCGCTCGGATGAAACTGCGTGAGCAAGATAAACCGAGTTAGTGACCTTGCGCGGGAAGCGCCGGGCGAGCGGTCGATCCCAGGAACGCACCGGCGACTGGCAACCGATCCATCTCCATTTGCCGGAGGAGCGGCTGCAAACTCAGGCCGCCCGCTGCATGGACTGCGGCATCCCCTCTGCCACAAGGGCCAGATCTTGAACGGGATGACCTCCGGCTGCCCGGTCAACAACCTCATCCCCGAATGGAACGACCTGATCTATCGCGGGCTGTGGCGGCAGGCTTACGACCGGCTACATAAGACCAACAACTTCCCGGAGTTCACCGGTCTCGTCTGTCCCGCGCCGTGCGAGGCGGCCTGCACGCTCGGCATCAGCGACCCGCCGGTGACGATCAAGAGCATCGAATTCGCCATCATCGAGCGAGCCTATGACGAGGGGTGGGTGGAGCCGGCGACCCCGGCGCGACGAACCGGCAGGCGTGGCGGTCATCGGCTCCGGCCCGGCCGGGCTGGCCTGCGCCGAGCAACTGAACACCGTCGGCCACGAAGTAACCGTCTTCGAGCGGGCCGACCGGCCCGGCGGGCTGCTCATGTACGGTATTCCCAACATGAGCTCGACAAGGCGCTCGTCCGGCGGCGCATTGACGTGATGCGGGCAAGCGGCATTCGCTTTCTGACAGGGGTTGAAGTCGGCGTGGATATTTCCGACAAGACCTGCGCCGCGACTTCGACGCCGTGGTACTCTGCACCGGAGCCACCCGGCCGCGCGATCTGAACGTGCCCGGCCGCGCGTTCGGCGGGGTCCACTTCGCGATGGACTTTCTGCACGGCAACACGAAGAGCCTGCTCGATTCCGGCCACGCCGACGGCCGCTACCTCTCGGCCGCGGGCAAGGACGTGATCGTCATCGGCGGCGGCGACACCGGAACCGACTGCGTGGCGACGGCGCTGCGCCCGGATTGCCGCAGCCGCGTCCAGTTCGAGATATTGCCCCAACCACCGGCGTCCCGCGCCGCCGATAACCCCCTGGCCCCAATGGCCGCGCGTCTACAGGATGGATTACGGGCAGGCGGAGGCGGCGGCCGTTTTCGGCGGCGACCCGCGATCCTACAGCGTCCAGACCGTGGAATTGCTTGGCGACAAAGGCGGCTGCCTGCGCGGCTTGCGGACGGTGGATGTGGCCTGGAGCGCCAACGGGGACGGACGGCTCGCTCCCCATGCCGTTCCCGGCACGGCGCGGAGTGGCCGGCGCAGATGGTCATTCTGGCGCTGGGCTTTCTGGGGCCGGAAGGGGGCTTGCCGGAGCAGTTGGGCGTGGCGCAGGACGGCCGCGGCAATATCGACGCGCCCTACGGCCGCTTCCAGACCAACGCGCCCAACGTCTTCGCCGCCGGAGACGCGCGGCGCGGGCAGAGCCTCGTCGTCTGGGCGATCAATGAGGGCGGGCGGCGGCGAGAGAGGTGGATCGGTGGTTGATGGGGAGACGACGCTGCCTTGAGTATCATCGCACAAATGATTTAGCCGATCTTCTGTCGAACACCTTGCATCTGATAGCATAAATTGATAGCATACAGGTGGTGAACAAGCGCCATCAAAAGACCCTGAGCACGATCTTCAAAACGCCGACTCCGGTCAATCTGGAATGGCAGTCAATTGAAGCTCTCTTTGAAGCGCTTGGAGCGATTCGTATTGAAGGAAGAGGTTCGCGAGTACGTTTTGAATTGAACGGCGTAGTCGCTACATTTCATCGCCCGCACCCACAAAAAGAAGCCAAACCATATCAGGTTCGAGACGCTCGACGTTTTTTGGAGCAAGCTGGTGTAACCCCATGAACACGATGACTTATAAAGGCTATGCTGCTCAGATTGAGTACAGTGATGAGGATCGCTGCTTTGTCGGACATATCGCCGGAATCCGGGACGTGGTTGGATTTCACGGCGAGTCGGTCGCTGAGTTGCGCGCCGCGTTTGAAGAAGCGGTTGATGATTATCTGGAAACCTGCGCCAGACTAAACCGGCAACCGCAGAAACCCTATTCCGGCAAACTGATGCTTCGGATTCCACCGAGGTTCACGCGGCAGTGGCTATGGCGGCCAAAGTCAGCGGCAAGAGCATCAATCAATGGGCGACGGATAAGTTGGCCGATGCGGTCGAGCAATAGGACAGATGCTCTATCCCCAATATGTTGGCCAGCCTAACCAATTTATCAGCCGGCAATATCGGTTTCGCCGGAGATGGACGTTGGCGTCACCCGAACCAGCAGTTCTCCCTCGACCCCGTTGCGCTTGCCGTATGCTTCAGCCAGTTCTTTGCCCATGTAGCGCCCGGCGATGAGCGTCGCCCAATGGCGCAGATCGTCCAGGTCGCCGAAGAATTCGGCCATGCCGTCATACTTCACGTAGGCGTAGGGCGGCGTCTCGTCGTCAACGGTCAGAGAAATCCAGGGGCTGTGGCGCAGGTTGGCCGCCTTGACCGAGGTGCGCCAGGTGGTGAAGATCATCGAGTCGCCGTCGAGGATGAACCAGATCGGCGCGACGTGAGGGCGGCCGTCGGGCCGGACGGTGGCGATCTTGCCGGTTCGGGGTTGGGCCGTCATAAAGGCCAGACATTCGGCGCGTGACAGTTTTCTCATGCTTACCTCTCTGCAAGATGGGCTACAACAACAGACCCATCACTAAATCGTCGATATATTCCCGTCTCGCATGACCGCTCTCCGGCGTCTGCCTTCCGGCACGAACCCACACGATTCATACAGACGGATGGCGCTTTCATTCCGCGCAAAGACGTGGAGTTCGA
>JADJXQ010000018.1 GCA_016710335.1 Rhodospirillales bacterium | reverse complement strand
GCTCGTCTTGCGCCCGGAGAGCACGGGGTGCAAAGGATCGGGCACATGAGGATCTTTCACCGCGCCAATGCGAAGCTCTGGCCGCTTGTGGTCGCGTGACGGCGGACAGGACCCGGCAGGAGGGTAGGCATGACGACCGAATTCGCGATCGCGGAACTGGCGCTTGGGGGCGGGAGGGTAGGGCTGTGCCCGATGCCCGGCGCCGGAGGCGGCTACGGCGCGGACCTTGCGAGGATCCTCCACTGGCGCCCGGCCATGGTCGTGACGCTGGCCACCGAGCAGGAGATGGCCGACGCGGGCGCGGCGGGGCTGTCTGCGGCCCTCGCGCGCGACGGCATCGCCTGGCGCCACCTGCCGGTGCCCGACTTCGCGGCGGAGAGCGCTGCGCTGACGCTGGACTGGCGCAACGTCGCGGACAAGGCGTTGGGGCACCTCGCTGCCGGCGGAGGCGTGCTTTTCCACTGCAGGGGCGGCTGCGGGCGGTCGGGAATGGCGGTGATGCGGCTCATGGCTGAGTCGGGCGAGGCGCCGGATGCGGCGCTGGTGCGACTGCGCGGCGTGCGCCCTTGCGCCGTCGAGACCGAGCCTCAGAGGCGCTGGGCGGCGCACGGGCGCACGCCACGCTGACGGTCATGACCCTCAACGCTGCACCACTCCCACCCGGCGGCGGTCCTTGGGACTTCGCCGAGGCGAAGATCGTCATCGAGACCTGACGCGGCCGGTACAATGGCAGGCGCCCGCACTGGTCGCCGATGCGAGTCTCGCAAAATCGGCATTTACAATACCTATTAATCGATCTAGACTTTGGCGCAGGATCGAAACCACGGGGCCGTCATGCCCGCCTCCGAACCGTCCCCGCCGGACCCCTCCGCCCGGCCCGAGATGACAGCCGCCATCATGTCTCAAACGGGCCTCGACGAGGTCATGCTGCGCAACCTCGTCCATTCCTTCTACGCGCGGGTCCGTGGCGACACCGAACTCGGCCCGGTCTTTGCCGCCCGCATCACCGACTGGGGGCCGCATCTGGAGCGCATGGTCGCCTTCTGGTCTTCGGTCGCGCTGATGACGGGACGCTACCACGGCCGCCCGGTGCCGGCACATACCACCCTATCGATCCAGGGGGTGCACTTCGAACGCTGGCTGCGGCTCTTCCGCGCGACGGCGCAGGAGGTCTGCACGCCAGCGGCCGCGGCCCACGTCGTCGAGCGGGCGGAACGCATCGCCCGCGCTCTCCGCATGGCGGTCGAGGCGGCGCAAGCCGCCCCCGATGCCATTCCCGCCCTTCGCTGAGGAAGGACCGATCCGATGACCGATGTTGCCCCGATCCATGATGCCGGTGCGCTGACCCGTTACATCGAGACCCGCTACCACGCGCGCCACCGCGAACAACTGCCGCCCCTGGCCGGCATGGCAGAGAAGGTCGAGACGGTGCACTTCGGCGACGACAACGTGCCCGAGGGCCTCGCCGGCATCTTGCGACGGATGATCGGAGAGATGGAGGTACACATGAAGAAGGAGGAACTGATCCTATTTCCCGCCATTTTCGCAGAGGGGGCGGACAGGGGATCGAGACCCCCATCGCCGTGATGCGCCGTGACCACGACGATCACGCGACCGATGTTGCCGAGATTCGCCGCCTGACCACCGGGCTGACGCTGCCGCAGGGGGCCTGCCGTACCTGGACTTCCCTCTATGCCGGCCTCGACGAGTTCATCACCGATCTCGAGGAACACATGCGGCTTGAGAACGACGTGCTCTTCCTGCAGTTCGAGCCGGGAGGTGTGGCAAATGGCTGATCTTCGTTTTCCGCAGGGAACCCGTGCCCATGCCGAACGGCGCCACGCGCTTGCACCGGAAGCCGACGACGCATTCCGCGCATTCTCAAAGGCCGTCTTCGCGGCGGGTGCCCTCGACGTGCCCACCAAGCAACTCATCGCCGTGGCTGTCGCCCACGTCACGCAATGCCCCTGGTGCATCGAGGGTCATGTAAAGGCCGCACGGCGCGCCGGCGCGAGTGACCAGCAGATCATGGAGGCGATCTGGGTGGCCGCGGAGATGCGCGCGGGTGCGTCCTTCGCCCATTCCATCAAGGCGCTGGACCTGATGATGGGCGATACCGCGGAATGACGAAGGCGCCGGACATCGAGCTCGCCCGGGTCTACGACGACCTTGGCGCGACTCGGGGCGCGCGGTTGCTGGTCGACCGCCTCTGGCCGCGGGGTATCAGCAAGGACGCACTGAAGCTCGACGAATGGATGAAGGATCTCGCGCCGAGCAGCGCGTTGCGCAAGTGGTTCGGCCACGATCCCGACAAGTGGGATGCCTTCGCAAACCGCTATCGCGCCGAACTGGCCGAGTCCCAGGATGCGGTGGAGCGCTGCCTCGCCTGGTGTCGGAAGGGTCCGGTCGTCCTCGTCTACGGCGCAAGGGACCGCGATCGCAATCAGGCGGTGGTGTTGCGGCAATACCTGCGCGAGCGGCTGGCAAGGGAAGAGGCGACATGACGCTGGGCGACTATCCATCGCTGCGCACACCGCTTTGCGGCTTTGCTGGGCTGCGACGTGCCGATCCTGCTTGCCGGCATGGGCGGGGTAGCACGCTGGGAACTGGCGGCGGCCGTGGCCGAGGCGGGCGGGTATCCGACGCTCGGCATGGTGCGGGAGGCGCCCGCACTGATTGCGGACGAGGTTCAAGCGCTGCGCGCCGCGACCGATCGGCCGTTCGCCGTCAACCTCATCCCGGCTGCCACGGACCCGGCCCTGCTTGATGCCCAGATCGACTGCTGTCTGGACCTGGGCGTCCCGGCGTTCTCCTACTTCTGGGACGTCGTTCCGCGGGCGGTGGCGCGGGTGAAAGCGGCGGGCTGCCTTGTGCTGCATCAGGTCCGGAACGATCCGGGCGGCCCGCGACGCCGAGGCCGCCGGGGCCGACGTTCTGATCGCGCAGGGCATCGAGGCTGGTGGCCACGTCCACGGACGCATCGGTGCCTTCGCGTTGGCGACCGCGCTGATGGCGGAGACCCGGCTCCCCGTCGTGGTCTCCGGCGGATCGCCGACGGCCGGGGATTGGCCGCGGCCCTCGCCATGGGCACCGCCGGTGTGCAATGCGGCACGGCATTTCTCGCGACGGACGAGTCCTTCGCGCATGACTACCACAAGAAACGTCTTGCGGCGGCAGATGCCTCCGACACCGTGCTGACGGACGTCTTCGTGTTGAACTGGCCACGCGGCGCCGCTGTCCGCGTCCTTGCCAACAGCGTGACGGACACACTCGGAGAACGGCTTCTGGGCCATGACCCCGCCACCCTGCCGCGCGAACCGATCGCTTGGGACGCCGAGGTGCCGCGCCTCCGCTTCAGCACGGATTCGCCCCTGCGGACGACGACAGGCGACCTGGAGGCCATGGCGCTGTATGCGGGCCAGGGTACCGGGCGCATCGCCGACATCGTTCCTGCGGCTGACCGTTTGCGCCGGATCGCGGCGGAGGCGGAAGCCTTGCTGGGACGCATCCGGCCCGAACGCGGCGGTCACGAGGAGGCGAGGAATGGCGGCAAGTGACGAGGCCGGGGGCCGCTATGCTTCCCCACCCTGCATGGCGGATGAGGTCGCGTCGGACTATTTCGACCCGCTGGGGGTCGATCCCGAGCAGGCGCGCGACGTGGCGCGCTGGCGCCGGGCCGAGCGGGTGCGGCTGCGCGCCGAGCGTCAGGCGATCAGCGTAGAGGCGCGGCGCGCCGCGGGCGCCGCACTGGCCGACCACCTGCGCGACCATCTTGCGGCACGATTCGGCAGCCTGCGCGGCCGGGTTTTCTCGGCCTACTGGCCGATCAAGGGCGAGCCCGACCTGCGCCCGCTGATGGCCGAGATGGATGTGGCCGGCGTGAGGGTCGCGCTGCCTGTGGTCGAGGTGAGACACGCCCCGCTGTCGTTCCGCCGCTGGACGCCAAAGACGCGCCCGGTGCGCGGTGACTGGGACATCCCGGTGCCGCCGCCGGAGGCAGAGTTCATGATACCCGATGTTGCGCTCGCCCCGCTCGTGGGCTGGGATCGCCGGGGCTACCGGCTTGGCTACGGAGGCGGCTACTTCGACCGCACGCTCGCAGGCTTGTCTACGCGACCCTACGTGATCGGTGTCGGTCTGCAGGCGACCGAGGTCGCGACGATCTATCCGCAGTGGCACGACGTCCGCCTTGACGCGATCGTGACGAGGAAGGTGTCCGGTCACGAACCTGCCCGGGCACGCAGGAGAGACGCTCCAGAGGCCGGGTCCGCCCTGATACGCGCCGCAGCGGGCGCGGTCGTCGCGCTTCGCCCGGCGACCTGCCTGCCTGCCTCACCCGGGCCGGGCACCAACTTTGGCACGCCCCGCCGACCGCTCCCGCGGGACCGCCGGAGCGATGGAGAGCGGCCTGTCTCGCTCGTGCCGTTGTCGACCGGCATCGAGCCGCCGCAACGGAGCGGCTTGCAATTCGTCGGAGATCTGCTAATAGGTATTTCAAATACTGATTAAGGGAAAGCGCCCGAAGATGCGTCTCACATCCTTCACCGATTACGGGCTGCGCATGCTGATGCGCATGGCAAGCGCGCCGGGAACGGCCTTTTCGACCGCTGATCTGGCCGAGGAGTTCGGTCTTTCGCGGAACCACCTGACCAAGATCATGCAGCAGCTTGCCCGCGGCGGGATTGTCGAGACCCGGCGCGGTGGCGGAGGCGGTGCGACCCTTGCCAAGGATCCTGCCGAGGTCCGTCTTGGCGACGTCGTGCGGCTGCTGGAAGACGGGCAGGCCCTGGTCGAATGCTTCGGCCCCACGGGCGGCGACTGCACCATCGAGGCTGCTGCCGGCTGAGGACCCGGCTTCGCCATGCCGAGGCGCGCTTCCTGGAGGACCTCAACAGCTCGACCCTCAGGGACATCGCCCTGCCGGCCAGGGACGCCGCGTGAGGATGGGGAGCGCGGAGATATGACCGGAACGCTGAGCATTCCCGAAAGGCAGGCCGCCCTCGTCCTCTCCGTGCTTCTGGCGCTCCTCGGCCTGACCATGGCCGCCGCAGCGCGGCACGGCGTCATGGCACTGCACGGTCTGATGGCCCTGTCCCTTGGTGTCTGGCTGGTCTTTCTCGTCGGCGGCGCCCTCTACGATCCGGCGCCCCCTGCGGACCGGAGCCGCCGTTACTACGATGCGCCGACCCGGTTCGGCATCGTGATGACGCTCGTCTGGGCAATGATCGGGATGGCCGTCGGCGTCTGGGTCGCGGCCCTGCTCTACTGGCCCGAGGCGACGCCGCTCTGGCCCTGGACCAGCTTCGGCCGGCTGCGGCCCGTCCACACCTCCGGCATCATCTTCGGTTTCGGCGGCAACGCGCTGATCGCCACCTCGTTCCATGTCCTGCAGCGCACCTCGCGGGCGCGGCTGGCCGATTCCGTCAGCCCCTGGGTCGTGCTCATCGGCTACAACCTCTTCTGTGCCTGGGCGGTCACCGGCTACCTGATGGGCTCCACCCAGTCCAAGGAATACGCCGAGGCAGAATGGTATGCTGACCTCTGGCTCGTGGTGATCTGGGTCACCTATTTCGTCCTTTACATTCGAACGCTCGCCCGCCGGAAGGAACCGCACATCTACGTCGCGAACTGGTATTTCCTCGCCTTCATCCTGGTGGTGGCGATGCTGCATATCGTCAACAACCTGGCGCTGCCGGTCTCGCTGGCCGGGACGAAAAGCTTCACCATCTGGTCGGGCGTGCAGGACGCGATGGTGCAATGGTGGTACGGCCACAACGCGGTCGCCTTCTTCCTGACCGCCGGATTCCTAGGCATGCTCTACTATTTCCTGCCGGTGCGGTCGGGGCGGCCGATCTGGTCCTATCGACTCTCCATCGTCAGCTTCTGGGGCATCACATTCTTCTACATCTGGGTGGGATCGCACCATCTGCACTACACCGCGCTACCCTATTGGGCGCAGACGCTCGGCATGACCTTCTCGGTGATGCTCCTGGTGCCCTCCTGGGCCTCCGCAGGCAATGCCATCGCCACGCTGAACGGCGCCTGGCACAAGGTGCGCGATGACGCGACGCTGCGGTTCATGTTCGTGGCGGCGGTGTTCTACGGGCTGTCGACCTTCGAGGGCTCGTTCCTCGCCATCCGGCCGGTGAACTCGCTCAGCCACTACACCGACTGGACGGTGGGCCACGTCCACTCCGGCACGCTGGGCTGGGTCGCCATGATCATCTTCGGCGCGCTCTACACCCTCGTTCCGCAGCTTTCGGGCCGCGAGACGATGGCGTCGCCGCGCGCGGTCGAATGGCACTTCTGGCTCGCCGTCACCGGAACGCTGATCTACGTCGTTTCGATGTGGAACGCCGGGATCACGCAGGGCCTGATGTGGCGGACCTACGACGTGAACGGCGCGCTGGCCTACAGCTTCCTGCAATCGGTCGAGGCGATGGCGCCCTATTACCTCCTGCGCACCATCGGCGGCGGATTGTTCCTCAGCGGGGCGGTGCTCTGCGCCTGGAACTGCCGCATGACGATGCGGGCGGCGCGGGGCGAGGCCGGCGACCGCCCGCTTGTCGCGGAGCCGGCGGAGTGAACCGATGCTGAAGCTTCACTACAACCTCGAAAAAGTCTCGATGGGGCTCGTCGGCGCGATCATCCTCGCGGCCTCGATCGGCGGACTGATAGAAATCGCGCCGCTCTTCACCATCGACGAGACGGTGACGATCCCGGACGACATGCGCCCGCACACGCCGCTTGAGCTCGCCGGCCGCGAGATCTTCATGCGCGAGGGCTGCTGGGTGCTCGCCACAGCCAGATGGTGCGCAGCCTCGCTGACGAGATCGACCGCTACGGTCCCTATTCGCTTGCCGGGGAATCCGCCTACGACCACCCGATGCTCTGGGGATCGAAGCGCACGGGCCCGGATCTTGCGCGCGTAGGAGGCAAGTACTCAGACGCCTGGCATGTCCGTCACTTGGCCGACCCGCGCGCTGTGGTGCCCGCCTCGATCATGCCGGCCTACCCCTGGCTCCTGCGACCGCTCGATACCGGCTTCCTGCGGGACGAGCTCTCTGCGCTCGGCCGGCTCGGCGTTCCCTACGACGAGGCGATGATCGCTGCGGCGACGGTCGACGCGGCGGCGCAAAGCCGCCCCGACAGCGCCGGTGCCGACGCGGTGCGCGAACGTTACGGCGAGACGGTGGCGGTTCGGAACTTCGACGGTGATACCGCCACGCTGACGGAAATGGACGCGCTGGTTGCCTATCTCCAGTCGCTGGGCACCCTGACTTCCGCGCCCGACCGGATACTCACGGGGGACGGAACATGACCCACGATGTTCTCGTCTACCTGTCCAAGACCGTCGGGCTGATCTGGCTGATGGGGTTCTTCCTCATCGTGGTGATCCGCGCCTACAGCCCGTCGCGCCGCGCGGCGCAAGAGCATGCCGCCCGCTCGGTTCTCGGGGAGGAGGACCGGCATGAGTGAGATCACGGACCCCCGGCAACTGCCCGGCGCCGATCCCCATACCGGGAACCGCGAGGTCGATCCGGTCACCGGCTACGATACCACCGGTCACGACTGGGGCGGGATCAAGGAACTGAACACGGCCTTCCCGAGGATCGTGATCTGGGCACTGGTGCTGACCTTCCTCTATTCGGTGATCGCCTGGATCCTGCTACCCGCCTGGCCCGCTCGGTCGTGACTACACGCGCGGGCTTCTGGGCCTCGACCAGGGCGAAATGGCGGTGGCAGGCTACAGGGGCCTCGCCGCCGAGCGCGAGGGCTGGCTCGACCGCTTCGCGGCCGGCGATCTCGCCAGCCTGCAATCGGACAAGGCGCTGATGCGGCTCGCCACGCCGGCGGCCGGGCGGCTCTTCCAGGACAACTGCGCCGCCTGTCACGGCCTGACCGGTGAGGGTGGGCCCGGCTTCCCCGCGCTGGCCGATGCCGACTGGCTGTGGAGCGGCGATCCTGCCGAGGTCGCCCTGACGATCCGCGACGGCATCAACGCGGGCGACGCGTCGCGTGCCGCCGAGATGCCCGCCTTCGACTGGATGGACCGCGCCGACCGTGACGCTCTGGCGGAATATGTCGCCGCCCTGCCGCAGGGTTCTGCCGATGCCGGAAGCCCCGCGGCCGTGCTCTTCGCCGAGAACTGCGCCGCCTGCCACGGCGACGGCGGAGCAGGCGGGCTCAACCTTGGTGCCCCGTCAGCTCACCGATGCCGCGGTGATCTACGGACAGGACGCAACGGTGCTGCAAACTGTCACACGGGCCGTTCCGGGACTGGCGGGCACGGGCCGGGCGCCTGTCGGAGGCGGAGATCAACCTGCTTGCGCTCTACGTGACCGGGCTGGCCGCGGCGAAGAGACGAGGCGGCGAGATGACGGTGCGGGCGCAGAAGTGGCTGGCGATCGCGGCGGCGGTGGCCGTCGCCGCTGGGTTCGTCGCCGCCAACGCGCACCTGCTGGCGGTGGCCGTCGGCTCGCAGCCCGCCTGCACGGCCCTCGCCGGGGCCGAACCGGCCCGGCGCGCCTGCTGAGAGGAGAATGGCGATGCTGGAACCGCTTCCCACGCTGCGCAGCC
>JADJXQ010000017.1 GCA_016710335.1 Rhodospirillales bacterium | reverse complement strand
CCAGCGCCGCCCGCAACCTGCGACCGAACGCTTGCGGGTAGGCCTCTCGCGCCGCCTTCTCCGCGACTTCCCGCCAGTTGAACCGCGCGGTATACTGCGGCGGACTCTGCAGGATCAGCCCGACCACCGCCAGCGTCGCGTTGCCCGCAACCTCCGACCGCCGATAGACGTGCTTTGCCAACGTCGAATTCGGATCGGGCACGAAATAGCTGACCTTGCGCCGCGCCCGCTTGGCCGACGCCGCCGTGGTGTTCGCCCTGCTGTCCCGCTGCGCCCCGAGGTTCGACAGGATCACGTTGAGTTCGCCGCGACTCCAGTTTCCCCAGGCGTCGCGACGCGCAGCGGCAGCAGGCACCACCGCGGCCAGCGAAAACTCGCCCCGGTGCACTCCCTCGATGTTTTCCTCGAAGCGCTTTTTCGGCCGCTGGCCGCCGCGCTCCTGAACCGACAGATAGTGCCCGCGCAACATCTCCTTCGTCTCGATCGCCGCGGTCTGGTTCACCTTCGTCGCCGGGCGCACCTGGAACGCGTTCAGCGTGAACGGCGTCGGCCGGTCGAACACCCTGGCAATCTCTCCCCGCACCGCGTTGCGCGCGGCGAAGGCGGCATCGGTCAGGGCGCGCGCGGTCGCGAAGGGGAGCTGGCGGATCGTCCTGCGCTCCCACTCAGCCGCAACGCTCATGGCGTTGTCGCGTATCTGCAGCATGACGGCTCCGGAAACGGCAGTGCCCGGCGCCTTTCGGCCTCCGGGCACAGTTCCTCAGGATAGCGATGTCCTGCCACGAGGCGGACCTTTCGTCAACCCCCATCTTGTGGCCCCCGGCCCGGCAACCCCGCAATCCTGTCCAGTGCCCCCGCCAGTGCCTCTCGCAAAGCGCGACGGTACGACCCCTTGGGGGGCCAGCCTGCGCGCCGCAGGATCGCCGACAGCGTCAGCCCGCCGATTGCAACCTGGTCGAGCGCCGCGACCGTCAGCACCCGGCGCCCAGCATCGGCCCAGCGGCGCGTCGGGGCCAGCGCGGCGCCCGGCCCCACGGCGGCGCGGGCGCGGCGCAACCAGTCGGCCTCGGCCAGCAGCGCCTCGGACGCGCCTCCGCGCCCGACACCGCCGCCCCCTGCCCGCACCTCCATGCTGGCACAGCGCATCCCGCCCGCTTCCAGGCGCTCGGCAACTGCCGCGTAACGCCTGGCGGCGGCGACCTGGTGGGCCTCGAACGGCGGCCGGAAGGCCTCGGCCGCGCCGCCTGCGGCCCGGTGGCGTTCGGCCGCGGCGGCGGGCCATGCGATCCCAGACATCCGCGGTGACGACGACGTGGCGGCCCTGGTAGCCGTCGGGCGCGGTGCGGCCCGTGGCGGCAGAGACGACGCGCTGGGGCGCGAACACCCGGAACGCGCGGGCGGGGGCCACCGGCACCTCGGGCCCGCAACTGTCGGGCGGGGTGGCGGCGGCGCGCGCGGCGGTCAGCATCAGCGCCTCGGCCAAGGCGACGACGCGCGCCCGCTCGCCCGGTGTCAGGGGGCGGCCGGCCTGCGCCGCGGCGAAGGCAAGCGCGGCGGTGCGGGGGTCGGTCATGGCTGCACCTCCGGCACTGCGGGGCCCGGCACGACCGCGCAAAGAGCCTCCAGAACCAGTTCCCTCCCGCGCCAATCGCAGGCCGCGGGAGGCATCAGCAGCTTTGCCCTCGCACGGGCCTCGGCCACCGACAGGCCGCAACGCCCGGCCAGATGAGGCCAATCCGTGGTGAACTGAATCGCGCCGCGGCAGATCAGCAAATCTTCGGGCCGCAGCACAATCCCCGCAGCCCGCAACCGCTCGACCCAGCGCGCGGCGGCGGCGGCGGTGCAAATGCCGCCCGACGGCGGGCGAACCCCGTCGCGCCGCCGCGCTTCTGCCGCCTGCAGGGGATCGACCCGGCCGCCGGATGCGGAGAATCCGAGCCGGCGCAACTCGGCAATCACCTCGAGCTTCTGCTCCGGCGTCATCCCGTCGCGCCAGCGCGTGCCGGCGATGCGCCGGTACAGCGTCTCCGGCTCATCCTCCAGCCCGAACAGGCCGAGGTCGCGGAGAAACGCCTCAAGCGGGTCGTCCGGATCCTCGACCGGCGCCGTTCGGGGGCCGCCTTGCTCGGCCACAGCCGCCGCCACAAGCCGCGCCTTGATGCACCACAGGATTTCGTACATCGTGTCGTACGTCATCACATCGTCTTCCATCACGCGCGGCAGGTCGACCGCGCCGATGGCGACGAGCACATCAAGCCACCGGGCATCCGCCTGCACGCGCGCCTCAAGGGCCCTCAGCCGCCGGTCGAGAAGTTCCAGCACGGCGGCCGCTGCGGGCTGGGCTTCGCGCGGGTGGGTCATAGCAGGGTCTCCTGTTGCGGGGCGGGCGGGGGGGCAAGTAGGTCGAGGCGGGCCTGCGCGGCCTCCTTGCGCACCCGCTCGCAGGCGATGTCGAAGTATCCGGGGTCGAGTTCGATCCCGATTCCCTGCTGGCCGAGGCGCTGGCAGGCGACGAGGGTTGTGCCGCTGCCCATGAACGGGTCTAGGATGGTGCGGGCGTTCGGCAGAAAGCCGAGGCACCATAGCATCAGGGCGACGGGCTTCTGGGTGGGGTGGTGGCGGTCGCGCTCTTTCGCCATCAGACCGTTGCCACTCCAGGTGAACTGCTTGACGGCATGGCCGGGCAAGCTGGTCCACGCTAGTTCGCCGTCGCCATAGCTGGGCATCGTCTGGCACTTGTCCCAGAACAGCCACTTTCCTTGCGGTGGCAGCAGGTCGGCAAAGAACTGGCCGCCCCAGATAATGGCGTGGTCGGCGAGGCTGCACATGGCCGTGATGGTTTCGGGCGCAGGACGATCACCGTCCCACTCCGATTGATACCGTGCAAGGAAGCGGACGGGGTAGAACCCACTGCCCCCGCCCCCCATCCCCCTATCCCGCTTGATGCCAAATGGCGGATCAGTCACCACCGCGCCCACCTTCGGCAGCACCGACATGATCTCGCGGCAGTCCCCTTGCAGCAGGAGTTGCCCGCCGATGCGCTCGGCGCGCTGCCACGGGCCACCAGCGGCGAGGATGGCGTCGAGGTCGGTCATTCAGCGGCTTCGCTCTGGAACGCGGCCCGTCCACCCGCAGGCGGCGCAGGCAACGGGGCTCATGGCGTCACCTCGATCCACCCGGCCTGGTGCGTCCACTCGAACCACCTGACCGGCAGGCCGTAGAGCTCCGCCCATGCAAGTTCCATCCTGAGGCCTTCACTGTTCTGCCATCCGGTCAGCTTGAGCACGGCGAGGGCATCGGACTGACGCAGCTCGCGCTCGTTGATTCCGGCCCATGTCGCGGCGTCGGTGGGCAAGTTGTGGCTGGCGGCGATAACGTGCCAGTGGACGATGGGGCTGTATGGGTGCCAGCCGCGGCGGAACGCGCAGGCGCAGAACCAGAGGGCGGCGTGATAGGCGTCGTCCTCTTGCCCGGTGTAGGGATGGGCGACGTAAAGGCGGGGGGTCATGCCCGCGCCTCGCCAGCTCCATCCTGGGTCGCCCGCCAGCATGCGAACCGGCCGCGGTGATGGCATTCGGCCATCCCGGCGATCTTGAGGTCTGCGAGGTCTCTTTTGATCATGTCGTGCGTTTCGCGCGTCATCTCAGCCAGACGGGCGGCGTTTGTGTCCGGGCAGCGAACCAGAGCGGCAAGAAGTTTGGCGCGGCGCTTTTGCACCATGGCGGCCTTCGCTTCCGGTTCCTCGAACGTCTGCGACGCCAGCGCCCATGTCAGGACGCGGCACGAGTGGCCTTTGTGAATGCTGCGCCTTGCAAGCCGCCCGGCTTCGACCAGCCCGGCGAGGGCTTCCTTGGCCTCGGCCTCGGATGCGGGGATGTCGCGCTGTCGCAAGCGCACCATCACGTCGCCGATGGTGCGTTCCTTTTTGTCTGTCATGATTGCGGCGATGGTGTCGATCAAGCTCATGGGCGGTCCTCAGAAGGGGATTTCGTCGTCGATCTCTGGCGCAGCCGGGGGCGCATGACGCGGCGGGGCTTCGTCTCGCCCGCCCTCGGGTTGCCGACCGTCGAGCAGCACCAGCGACCCGACGTAGGCCCGCAGGACAACCTCGGTGCTGTATCGGTCGGCCCCGGACTGGTCCTGCCACTTCCGGGTCTCAAGCTGGCCCTCGATGTAGACCTTGGAGCCCTTGCGAAGATACTTCTCGGCGATGCGCACGAGGTTTTCGTTGTAGATTGCCACCGAGTGCCATTCGGTGCGCTCCTTGCGCTCGCCGCTGGCCTTGTCCTCCCATGCCTCGGACGTGGCGAGGCGCAGGTTGCAGACCTTGTTGCCGGAGGGAAAGCTGCGCACCTCGGGGTCGCGGCCGAGGTTGCCGATCAGGATGACCTTGTTGACGCTGCCTGCCATCAGCGCACCGTCTTTCGCGTTCCCGCGTATCTCTCTTCCTTCATCCGTCTCTCTCCTGATCTCTGTCGTCTGCTGGATGGTGAGCGTTGTTGTCAGGGCTTAGGACGACCAGTCCCGGCGGTTGCCGAGGTTGGTCCCCATGCCCTGAGCGATCCTGCTGGCCGGAGCCGCGCCGCCGCCTTGGGCCCTGCCGTGGCACACCGCCCGGACAGGTTGACCGCTACTTGCGGGGGTGGTGTCCCCCGGGGGCCGCGCTTCGGTCTTTCGGACTGCGCTTTGCCTTGGCCCCGCCCCGTGGTCGGCTCGCCCTGCGTGATGCCACCGTCTGCCCTCTCGGGCTACACCGTCCACCATGCAGGCCCCGCTGGTATTCGGCGCGCGGATCGCCGTGTGCCTTATGCCGGCCTGACCTCCCGCAGCAACATCGCCACCTCGCGCAGCCCGTGCGCCTGGTGGTGATCGTTCCAGTCGCCGCGCTCGGGCGGCATTACCCACGCACAGCCGGATCGCCGGGCGAAGAACTCGCCCGTGCCCATCCCGCCGAACTGCGGCAGCGGCTTGTCGTTGTCCGCGGCGATGAGCGCGCCCGGGTGCGCGCGGGCCACGCTCTCGACGTTGCTCGCCGAGAAGGCGCACAGCACCGTCGCCGAGCGGCCCAAGAGGCGCAGGGCGGCCCTGACGCTGAGGGCGGTGGCGATGCCCTCGCAGACCCACGTCTCGTGCCCGGTGGCGATCCTGTGTGAACTGCCCAGCATCCGGCCGCCGTAGAGGTTCTTCTTGGCGCCGGCCGCGTCGATCAGCTGCAGCGTCGTCAGCTCGCGCCCGATCCGGCCCGGCACGATCAGGAGCGGGCTGGCCTTGGGGATCGACGCGGCCACGGCGCGGCCGTGCGGCGTGTCGGGGACGCAGGCCAGGGGCGCGTTGGTCACCAGGCCGACCTCGGCCGGGAAGCCCTTGCGCTCGAGATAGGGATGCGGCTCCTGCACGGCGGCCTTGAGGATGCGCGCGCAGATCGCCGCGGTCTCGCGCCGCTCGGCCTCGATGCGCCGATCATGCTCGGGGTCGCGGCGCATGGCAGGTGGCGCGGCACCGGCGGGCCCGTCCGCGGTGAACCGCACATGCTGGCCGGTGACGTGGTTCCACGCCACGCCGCTGCGGCCGTCGACGGCCACCAGCACGCGCCCGCTGGTGTTGGACGCGGCCTTGCCCCCGACCGGGCAGGGCGTCCACCGCCCCGGCACCGGATCGCGGCGGGGCGGCAGGATGCCAACGGCGGCGCAGGCGTCGCGCATGGCGGCGTCGAGGCTCATGCCGCCCTCCGCTGCTTGCGGAACCGGCGCACCTCGCGGTCGATCACGCCATAGGCGTCGTCGCGCCACATCGCGGGCACCGGGGCGTTGTACCAGCCCTGCGGCAGCTTCGCGCCGGGATAGATGCCGCGCCACGCGCCGTAGGCCCAGCGCCGGGCCTTCTCGCCGTCAGTCTGCCGTTGACTGGTGTAGGCCAGCGCCGCCTCCCACAGCGCGCGCGGGTCGGCCAACACCGCCGCCCGCAGGCCGTCGCGGGGCTTGAGGCCGCGCGTCTCGGCGTCGAACGCCACCAGCGCGCCGTCGACGGCCACAATGCCGGAACGGGCGGGCCGCTCCCAGCCGCAGGCGAGGCAGGTGTTGCCCCGCAGGGCGCCGCTGCATTCGGGGCACACCGCCTTGGCGCGCGTCTGCTCGTCGCGCTTGCGGGGCGTCGCGTCGCGCTTCTGCGCCTCGCTCAGTGCCCCCGCACCCTCCGCCCAGACATTAAACATGTCGGCGGCGAACCGCTCGACGTTGCCGCAGTGATCGAGCCAGAGCGCCTTGTCCTTGCCCGGCGCCGGCCGCATGATGCGCCCGATCTCCTGCATGTGGCTGCTCAGGCTCTTGCGATAGGGGCGGCAAGCGATGCCGACGAGGCAATCCCGGACATCGAATCCCTTGGTGAGCACCCCGCAGGACACGAGACCCATGATCACGCTATCCGGCCGACGAAACTCGGCGATCTTCTCGGCCCGCTCGGTATCGCTGCGGTCGAGATAGCTGACCTGCTGGAAGTTGTGGCCGGCGGCGGCGAAGGCGGCGCAGAGTTCGCGCCCGTGCTCGACCGTCGGCGAGAATACGATGGTCTTCGCCGGCCCGCCGAAGTGCTCGCGGACCTTGCGCTCCCATTCAAGCACCACATCGCCGATGATCCTGATGCCGGCCTCGGTGGCGCTGGCGTTCGAGAACTCGCCGTAGCTGTTCAGGGCGAGTTCCGCATCTTCCGGCGACCGTGCGACATAGATCGTGGGCTCGACGAGGTGCCCGTCCTCGATCAGCAGGCGGGTGGACCGGACATTGACGATCCCGTTCCAGTCCTGCCCCATGCCCTGGGTGAACGGCGTTGCGGTCAGGCCCACGCACACCGCTTCGGGATGCGCGTCCATCAGGGCGAGCGTGCCCTTGTGCCGGCAATGGGCTTCGTCGACAACGATCAGCGAGGGGCGGCGCGGCAGGCTGCGGCGGGCAAGCGTCTGCGCGCTGCACACCTGCACGTTCTCGAATGGCGCCCAGCGGGGGTGATCGCCCTGCACAACCCCGTGCCGCAGGCCGTAGTCGGTGAGCACCGCGCTCGTCTGGTCGACCAGCGCCACGCGGTCGACGACGAACAGGCTGTAGCTGCCCTTGCGGTCGGCCTCGGCCAGCAGCTTGGCGGCGATTACGGTCTTGCCCGCCCCGGTGCCGGCGCAGAGGATGACGCGGCGCCGCCCGGCCCGGACCTGCGCGCGCAGCCCGTCGATGGCGTCGGCCTGGTAGGGGCGCAGGATCATCTCGCGCGGGGCGGCGAAGGTCAGCACTCACCGCCCTCCGCATAGGCGTCGCGCTCGGCCTCGGCCCGCGGCTGCCCGCCGGCGTATTCCCGAATGGCTGCCCGTTCCTCGAATGCGTCGTGCTCGGGCCAGACTTCGGCCACGACGCGGCGCCAGTTGGCTCGCAGCCATGCGACGTGGGCATCGGTGAGCCGCCCGCGGCGCAGGGCGAAGCGCCACCGGTCGCGGATGACCTCGCCGCCGTTTGCGCGGATGCGGTCGAGGATCATGCGGCGCCGTCCATGGGGATGATCTGCGCGTCGCGCTCGGCCAGCAGCTTGTCGCGCTCGCGCTCAATCGCGTTGGCGCGGCGCGTCTCGCGGGCAAGCTGGGCCTGAACCTCTGCCAGCCTGCCCTTCTGGCGGCGCACCTCGTCCAGCAGCCTCGTGACCTTGGCGCCCATGTCGTCGCCCTCACCAATGGCGGCGAGGTCGGCCTTGAGTTCTTCGGCGCGCCGCTCGGCTTCCCACCGCTTCAACCTCTCCTCGGCCAGGTCGGCGCGCAGGCCGAGGATGTCGTCCACCAGCGCTTCGGGCGTCAGCTTGGCAAGCTCGCGCCGCAGCTTGGCCTCGACCTGGTCGATGGGCTCGGCCGGGGGCTCGTCATCGGCGGGGGGCGGCAGGGATGCCTTGGCCGCGCGCATTGCCTTGGCCTTCTCGCGAACCGCCGGCGGCCCGGCGGCGACCACTGCGGCCTGTTCCTCGCGGGGCAAGCCGGCGACTGCGGCGGCGGCTGAAACGGCCACCTTGCCCGTCTCCACAGCCTGCGCAAGCTCCGGCGTGCCGTCCTGTTGCACCTTGCGAGCCGCCTTGACGCTCCGCTCTGAAACTGAAAGCATTTCAGCGGCTTGCGTCACCGTGACTGCCGGCGGCTCTCCAAGGTGCAAATTTGCCCCTTGGGAGAAACGATCCGCGCCGCCGTGCGCCATGTTGGCGATCTTCGCCGCCACCGTCGCGCGCTGGCTCTCGGTCAGGTGCCGCCGGTGCAGGTTCTGCGAGAGCACATAGGCCAGCGCTTCGGCCGGCGTGCCCTCGAAGTCGGCCACCGGAAAGTCAAGGCCGAGGTCGCGCGCCGCCATGTAGCGGTTGCGGCCGTCGAGAATGCGGCCCTGGAAAAGGACGACGGGTTCACGGACGCCGAATGCGGCAATGTCAGCCCTGAGACCGTCCTGCGCAGCGGCGTCGAGCATAGGGAACAGGTTGGCATAGTCGTGCCAGAGGCAGGGCAGGGCCTTTTCGCGGCGGTGGCTCCGAAGTGGCTTCATGTTTCCCTCACAGCAACACCCTGCGCGGCCAGGATGGCCCGCTTGAGCCGGTATTCCGGGGTCGGGTGCCCCTTGGCGTCCTCGACCACTTCGGCCCACCCAAGGCGACAATCCTCGTAGACGAAATCGGCGACGTAGGTCCGGGGCCGCCCGGTGTCGGTCAGGATCGGCCCGTCACGCCCGATGAGGCGGATCGCCACCTGCCGCCGCAGCGCGCGAATGTCGCCGGCCCGTTCCAGCAGCCGCAATTCTGCCCACCGGCGAGCCTCGCGCGTGCTGGCGAAGCGGATGCCGTCGACCGTGACAGGGACCGCGCCAAACTTGTTCATGCGCGGGCCTTCGCAATTTCGGCCGTGCGGCGCGCGATGGCGGCCAGCACCTCGTCTTTCCACGCGCCGCCCGGGTAGGTGCGGACAGCATCGCGGTAGGCGGGCAGGATCGCCGCATCGGCGCTGGCGACGAAGGCAAGGGCGGCCGCCGGGTCGGTCATTCTGCGGCCTCGCGCCGCTTCCCGCGTTCGGCCATGTCCATCAGCGCCACTTCCCGCGCTTCCGCGCATGGCACGCCGTCGTCCCGCGCGGCGGCAAATACCAGTACCGCATCGTCGTCCAGATCAATCATGAGCGCTTGTTCGCGCCGTATGTAATGCGCCCGCACTGCCTCGCGCCGCTTCCCGCGTTCGGCCATGTCCATCAGCGCCACTTCCCGCGCTTCCGCGCATGGCACGCCGTCGTCCCGCGCGGCGGCAAATACCAGTACCGCATCGTCGTCCAGATCAATCATGAGCGCTTGTTCGCGCCGTATGTAATGCGCCCGCACTGCCTCGGCCTGCCGCTTCCGGAACGCCGGGTCTTGCCACACCGCCCGCACTGCCTCGGCCTGCCGCTTCCGGAACGCCGGGTCTTGCCACACCGCCCGCACTGCCTCGGCCTGCCGCTTCCGGAACGCCGGGTCTTGCCACACCGCCCGCACTGCCTCGGCCTGCCGCTTCCGGAACGCCGGGTCTTGCCACACCGCCCGCACTGCCTCGGCCTGCCGCTTCCGGAACGCCGGGTCTTGCCACCGCTCGGCCAGATGCGCCCGCACTGCCTCGGCCTGCCGCTCCCGGAACGCCGGGTCTTGCCACCGCTCGGCCAGATGCGCCCGCACTGCCTCGGCCTGCCGCTCCCGGAACGCCGGGTCAGCGCTTTTGGCCCTCATGTGGCACCGGCGGCATCGCGCGCTCTTGGCGGCGATAGGCGCGCCGCAGTCCGGGCATGTCTTCCGCTCGCGGCGGCCGATCTCGACTGCGATCCTGTCGGCCAGCGCCCGCAAGGCCGGCAGGTCAAGCCCGCAGATCAGCGGAAAATGGCCCCGCTCGGTCATGCCGTCACCTCAAAAGCCCCCCGACGCGCTGGGGGCACGCCGGGGGCAGTTGAGGAAGGGCCGCCATGCGCGGGGCTTCCGGCGGCACGCCGCCCCGCATGGCGTTCCACGGGTGGGAGGCACCCGCCGCCGGAATGGGTGGACGAGGTCATGCGGCGTCACCGTCGGCTAGCGGATCGCCGGTGTTGATGAAGTGTCGCACCCGCTCGACCGTGCGGCTGCGCAGTTCGCGGCCTTCCTCGATGTCGAACACAAGGCGGGGGTCGCGCACGGCCGCCAGCCCGAAGGCCGATCGCGTCATGTTCTGTCGCGCGCAATATGCGGCGATGTCGGAGAGCAGGTCGGGGTGAACGATCTTCGTCATGCCCCGAAGTTAGGATATTTCCAAGCGGCGCGCAACTGGAAACTTCCTAGTCGCGCCCCCATGTCTGGCTAGGATAACCCCAAGCCATGGAACGGGACGCCCTCACAATGCTCGTTGCGCGCAATATCGAGGCGATCATGACCCGGAAGGGCACGAATGCCGCTGAGGTTGCGCGCCATCTGGGCACGAACCCGACGCTTGTCTATGACATCCTGTCCGGGAAAAGTCGCAACCCGCGCCTCGACACGCTGCACAAGATCGCGGTCAAGGGCCTTGGCGTGCCCGTCAGTGCGCTACTGTATGAGCCGACGGATCAAGAGCTAGACCAAGAGCTGGTGCAGGCATTTGCGAGCCTGCCGCCGGCTGATCGGACGCGGCTTCTGGCCATGATCCGGGCGTACGTCCAGCAGCTAGGGCCTGCCTGACAAGGGCCAGCAGCGTCAGCTTCTGAACCCTGGTCAGCGCGTCCAGCGCGGCGACAAGCTGGCAAACATCTTCCTCTGATCTGTTCACGTTATACCTCCAAGGCAAGCCCACCTTGCCACGGTCCCGGCCGGGATCAAAATAGGACGTTTCCAAAAGTACCGCTTGACCGTTGGAAAAATCCAATCCATAGTCCCCTCAAGCGCCACCCCGGCGCAGGAGGGATGACGATGAAGCTGACCGCCCTGACCATCGGCCCCGCCAACAGGTACATGCCCATCGGCCGGGACAACCCGCTGCGGGCTGTGGTGACGCTGGCGTCCGGAAACTCGACCGTGGAATGCGTGCTCTCGGATGAGGCCACGCGCAGGATGCTGGACCTCTGCGCCCACGAAATCGCCCGCGCCGCCGAACGGCAGGTGCGCGATTTCGTCGCCGCCGTGACCGCCATCGACGCCGGCGCCGGCGCCGCGCTGATCGGGGCGGCGTGATGCACCCCGCTCTCACCGACCCCGCAGCCGGGCACGCCAACCTGATCGCCGCCCTTGCTGCTGCGCAGATGCAGATGGGCAGGGCGCTCAAGTCGGCGACGAACCCGCACTTCAAGACGAGGTATGCCGATCTGGCCGAGGTCATGGACGCCTGCATGGGCGCGCTGAACGCCAACGGCATCGCGGTCATGCAGCCTGTTACCGAGCGCGAGGGGCAGCGGTTCGTCACCACGATTCTCGCGCATGAAAGCGGCGACCGGGCCGAGTGCGCGATTCCGCTGATCGTGCAGAAAAACGACATGCAGGGGCTTGGCGGCGCGATCACCTACGCGCGCCGCTACGGGCTGATGTGCATGGCCGGGATCGCCCCGGAGGATGACGACGGCAACACCGCCGCAGCCGCCGCGCCGCCCCCGCGCCAGACGCCCGGCCCGCACCCCGCCATTGCTGCGCTGGACGCCGCCCCGACGCTGGACGCGCTGGCAGCTGTCTGGACAGGGCTCACCCCCGAGGCCCGCAAGGCGCCGGGGGTGGCCGAAGCCAAGGACGCCCGCAAGGCCGCTCTTGCCAGACCGCCGGTCGGCACGGTGCTGCCCGATGATGAGATCCCGTACAAGGAGTGTTCGCCATGAGGCTTGATCCTGCCTTCCTCGCCGGGTTGGCTGCGGAAATCCGCAGCTACCTTGGAGACGACGACGAAGCCGCCTTCCTCGACACGCTGGACGGCGAGACTGACGCTCTGGACATTGCAGACGAGCTCATTGTGCGGGCGCTGGAAGCCGATGCTCTGGCAGAGGCCGCGCGGGCGCAGGCGCGCGATCTATCGGCGCGTGCGGGCCGCATGGACGCGCGCAGCGCCGCCATTCGCGCTCAGATGCTGGCGCTGATCGACGCCATGGGCGTTCGCAAGCTGGAGCGCCCCCGGGCCACGCTGTCGCGCCGCACGGGCACAGTTTCTGTGCGCATTGTGGACGAGGCCGAAGTGCCGACGCAGCTTTGCCGCGTCGAGCGCGTGCCTGACAAGACGGCCATCAAGCGCGCCCTTGAGGCTGGCGAGAATGTCCCGGGCGCAGAACTCGGCCGCGGCCCGGATGGCGTCACGTTGCGGGTTGCGTGATGCCCACCCGCGTCCTGCGCCACCCGGCCCATATCGACGCGCTGGCCCGGCTGCTGTCTGCCGCCCGGCTGCCCGTCACCGTGTCGTGGGTTGCGGGGGCCACCCGGTCCAGCGCGCAGAACCGCCTGTCGCATCGCTGGTATGACGACATCGCCCGCCAGATGGGCGACCGCACCACGGACGAGGCCCGGGCGGAGTGCAAGCTCGGCTTCGGCGTGCCCATCCTCTGCAGCGAGAACGAGGCGTTCCTGCTGTCCTGGGCGCAGACCTTCGGCGCGCTGCCCTACGGCGCCCGGCTTGCGGCGGTGCGCACCATCGACCCGCCGGTTACCCGGCTGATGACCGTGGCGCAGATGACGGCCTACCTCGACGCCGTACAGCGGCACTGGACCGCCGCGGGCGTGCGACTGACCGACCCTGATGCCCTGAAATGCGAGGAAGAGTTCAGATGAAACACCACCGCCCCGCCGCCGACCACGAGATGGACGTCGAGTTCTGTGCGAGCGGTCCTGCAGTATTCCTGATCAGCCCGTTCTGGATCGCTGGCGAGGGATGGGAGGGCGAATGCACGCTCGCCAACATAACGCTCAACGGACAGGCCCGCTCGCGCGAGTGGTGCACCGATGCGCTCGGTGAGCCCGCGGTCGCGGATTGGGAGGATCGCGTGTGGACCGCGTGGGTGGAGGCGCACCCGTGATCCGCGCTGCCCTCGTCCTGTCCATCGCCGTCGCCCTGCCGGCGTTTCTGACAACTCAAGCCTTCCCGCGCATCGCGTGGGAAATCCTTCACGCAAACGAGGTGCCGAGATGGACTGCATCATGCGCCGCGATCCGCGGTCGAGCCTCAACGCGCTGATCGAAGCGCTGCTTGGGGGTCTGCGATGAAATCTGACCCCACGATACCCCTCACCCCCTACGGCGCCCGGCTGGTGCTGGACACGCCGCACGCGGGCTGGACGGAAGAGACGCTTTTCGAGGCCCGGCGGGTGCTTTCCGAGGCCGAGGCCGGGCCTCTCACGGCCAGGCATCTGGACATGGAACCGGCCGAAACCGCGCCGGACGATCCGTCCAACCTCGGCCGGTTTGCGGAGTGTTTCGAGGTGATGCACGGCCGTGAAGATGATGCCCGCCTCGGCCGCTGGCTCGTGGGCGCCGCCGTCGCCGGCGCGCTGCTGATCGGGCTTACCGCCTGGCTGACCTACCCCGCCGCGGGGCACGAGGCGCCCGCGGGGTGGAGCTACGACAATGCCTGCATCTCGCCCCACACCGGGCGGCTGCTCTGCGTCTGCGAGCCGGAGCGGCTGGGATGAGTCTGCGCGTCCTGATCGGCTGCGAGACGTCGGGCGTGTTCCGCCGGGCGTTTGCCGCGCGGGGGTTCGAGGCGTGGTCCTGCGACCTCGAGCCTGCCGAGGACGGCAGCAACCGGCACATCCGGGCCGACGTGCGGGACCATCTCGCGGACGGGTGGGACGCGCTCGTCGTGCTGCACCCGCCCTGCACCCGGCTTTGCAACTCCGGCGTGCGCTGGCTGCACAGGCCGCCCCCGGGGCGCACGCTGGCCGAGATGTGGGCCGAACTGGACGAGGGCGCCGCGCTGTTCACCGCCTGCTGGCAGGCCCCGGTGCCGCTGCGGGCAATCGAAAACCCGGTGATGCACCGCCACGCCCGGCAACGGCTGCCCGCCGACCTGCCGCAGCCGCAGATCGTGCAGCCGTGGTGGTTTGGGGACCGGGCAAAGAAGGCGACCGGCTGGTATCTCGCGGGGCTGCCGCCGCTCGCCGCGACCAGGCGGCTGACGCTGCCCCCGGCCGGCAGCGCCGAGGCGCGCGAGTGGGAGAGGATCCACCGCATGCCGCCCGGCCCCGACCGCGCCCGGCTGCGCAGCCGCAGTTTCCCCGGGATGGCCGCCGCCGCCGCGGCTCAGTGGGGCGACCATGCCCGCGCGATCCTGCGCGATGCCGACACGAGGGAGACCGCCGAATGACCCCCATCCACACCCCCTACGACCCCGAGCAGGTAGCCGGCGAGTTCGGCTGGCTCTGGCTGGACGACGGCCCGATGGGCCCGGAATGGCACCTCGTCCAGACCTACGTCGAGACCGACGACGAGCTGACCACCTGGTTCTCGGGCGACGGCGACGGCCACGAGAGCACCTGCGCCCCGGCCGACAGCTACCGCGGCCTGCCCTACCTGTCCGCCACCGCCCCCACCTGCACCCCGGGCGAGGTCGACCGGCTCGAGGTCACCGTCCGTTTCGCCGACGGCGCCAGCTTCGGCCACGCCTTCGGCGACGCCGAGCAGGCCGGGCGCATCGAGGCCGCGCTGTCGTGGCTGCTGTCGCCCGGCGACGCCCGCCCGCGGGCCGCCGTCGACGTGCTGGCCGAGCGCCGCCGCCAGGTTGAGGCCGAGGGGTTCACGGCCGAGCACGACGACGCGCACATCCGGGGCGAGCTGGGCGCCGCCGCGGCCTGCTACGCGGTGCCGTCGCGCGCGAGAGACGCCGCGTTCGACTCTCACTGGCCGGAGACGTGGGACAAAAGCTGGTGGAAGCCTGCCGGAGCCGCCAGCGACCTCACCGCCCGCCGCCGCGACCTCGTGACGGCGGGGGCGCTGATCCTCGCCGAGATCGAGCGGATCGACCGGCTGGCGAAGCCCAATGCCTGACCTCCCCTATGCCTCGGCGATCTCAGGCAAGTCGCGGGAACGCGAAATCCGGGAGATGCTGACCGAGGCGGGCGCAGATGCGGTCGGGTTTATGGTCGACAACGGCCGCGCACCACGCCCGCCGCCTATGAGGCGCGGGCACGCCGGGTTGCGGAGCTTGCGGTCTGGGCGATCCTGCACGACTGGATCAAAGCCCAGGTCGCGCTCATCCTGGGCGGGCTGGCGACGCCCGAGATGGCGTTCCTGCCTCACGTCCATCTGCCTGACGGTCGCCGCGTCTTGGAGGCCCTCAGCGGCCCGGACGGGCGCCTTTCCCTGCCACCACCGGAGAGCCGCAATGCCTGACCGCATCCAGCTTCGCCGCACGAAGGGCTGGCGCCTGCCGCCGGGCGCCCGCGTCGTCACCCGCGTCACGATCTTCGGCAGCCCGTGGGTTGCGGGAGACGGCAACGCATTCTGGTGGCCAGAGACGGGCGCGCGGTGGCTGGGCACCTACCGCGTCCCGCTGCGACTGATGGGCGATTATGACGCCGTCGGGATCTACGGCTCATGGCTGGCGGGGCGAGGCGTGCCCGACGGCGCGCTGCCCGAACGACTGATGCCCAATGGAACGGCCGCCGTGCGGGCGGCTCTCGAAACCCGGCGGCAGGCAATCCTCGCCCGCCTGCCCGAACTGCGGGGGCGCGATCTGGCGTGCTGGTGCCCGCCGGGATGCCCCTGCCACGCCGATGTCCTGTTGGAGCTCGCCAATGGCTGACATTCAAGCCCACCGCCGCTGCGCCGATCTGGCGCGCGAGGTCTGCCCCCACCTGCGCCGGCTGGGAGAGGGGCCCAGCCGCTTCCCCACCCCCGACGCGGTGCTGCGCGCCATCGTCGGCGGCCCCGCCACCGACCGCGACTATGGCCTCGCCCTGAACGGCCGCACGGTCGTCGGCCACCTGAAATTCGCGTGGCGGCGCCCGCCGCCAGACATGAGAGGGATCGCGTGATGCCGATCAGGCCCGAGAACCGCGACCGATACCCGCGCGACTGGCAGGCGATCCGCGCCGCGATCCTGTCGCGCGCCGGGGATCGCTGCGAAGGGAGCCCGCTCTGGCCCGACTGCCGGGCCGAGAACCGGGCGCTGCATCCGATCACAGGCAGCCGCGTGGTGCTGACCATCGCCCACCTCGACCACCGGCCCGAGAACTGCGCGCCCGACAACCTCCGCGCTTGGTGCCAGCGGTGCCACAACGCCTATGACGCCCCGACGCGGGCGCAGAACAGGAAGGCGCGCAATGCCTGACCGCCCCGCCATGAAAGACCTCGCCCCGGGCTTCGCCCGCATTGCGCGCATCGACGCGCAGTCCGAGGCGCTGCTGGCCCGGCGCAATACCGAGATCGACCGCATCCGCACGGAAGGGGCGCGCGTGCTGCGGATCGCGATCAAGCGCGCCGGGCTGGTGCGCGGCGAGACGCTGATCTCGGACGGGCGGTGGCGCATGGGAATCTATCAGGGCACGAGCATTTCGTGGCCGCCGATCCCGCCGCGCATCACGTGGTCGCTGCACGTCCACTACCAGAGCGTCCAGAACGACGGCCGTCCGGGGAAGCGCAGAGAGCGGCACCTGATCTGCCTCGATCACCCCGGCGACATTGCCGGCGAGGTGCGGATCGTCGGCCGGATGGTGAACGGAAAGGCGGTGTGGAATGGCTGACTCACGCGACCGCGGCAAGATGGTGCACCCGAAGCACGGGGCGCCGGCGGGCGGATACCAGCCGGCCCCCGCCCCTCACCAGACGTGCCCGATGGACCACGCCCGTGACGACGTGCTCACCCCCGCCGCAATCGAGCGGATCAAAGCCGAGGTGATGACGCTCGAAACCATCGGCGGCTTGTGGGTTTCGGCCGAGGCGGCGGCGCAGCAACCCGTGGTCGTGGGAGCGAGTCCTCGGGGTCGCACTCCGGCCGCGGCCGGCTAGGCGCGGCGCTGGCGCTGGCGGTCCTGTGGGGGCTGGGATGACCGGCCGCCCCCAGCCATCGGCGGCGCCCCTCTTCCGGGCCATCCGCGGCGGCGGCGGGGCGCGGATTGACGACGATTTCTGCCCCACGCCGCCCGATACCGAGGCGCACGACCAAAATATCGCCGAGCGACAGATTCCCCTTGACGGCGGTATCTCTATGCAATATATCTAGCGCATGGAGCCGGGCAGACGCCCACAACCGGGAGATCCGAAGATGACCAGCTACTGCCTCGCCATCGCCGACGCGACCATCCTGCAGGGGGGCGACATCACCGACTATTTCCCCGGGATTCGGGTCGGGCTTTTCTCCCTCGACGGATCGTACGAGGTGTACCCGGACTACGCGACGATCGGCGATGCCCGCACGGCCGTGTCGCGTGCGTGGCTCGGCGGCGCCAGGTTCGAGCACGAAGGCCATGATTTCATCGAGGACGCATCCGCGACCGTGAATGTCTTTGACGCCGAGACGGGCGCGATCGTCGCGGTGGTCAATCTGACGACCGATGCTCCGGATGACGGGGTCGAGGAGTGCGACCCGGGGAACCCGTGGCTGCGATTGGGGTGGATCGTGGGCAGGGACGAGGACGAGGACGAGGACGAGTGACCCCCGCCGAGTTTGCGCGGGCCCGGCAAGAGCTCGGCCTGCGCAACGCCGATCTGGCGCGGATGCTCGGCCTCTCGGAGGCCCGGGCCGCAACGACGTTCTGGCAGTGGGCGGCGGGACGGCGCCGGATTGACCCCGCCCACGCGCTGCTCATGCGAGCCTACCTGAACGGCTACCGGCCCGCCGACTGGCCGGAAAAGCAAACCGCCACCCGGAAGGAGCGAACGTGACTACCTACTACAACGAGCATGATCCGTGCCGTCGATGCCGGGCGGGCGAACCGCTGGCACCTCGAAGCCGCCGCCCGCGGCGAGCAGGCAGAGTTGCCCGTCCGGCAGAAGTGCGGTGATCGTCCAGGTGCCGGTTTCGGCGTTGCCCCACATCTGCATGACAACGCCGGTTTCGTTGACGCCCTGCCCGACCACGGCCTCGCCGTATTCCCCGGACAGCCATGCCGACATGTCGGCGGCGCCGCCACATTGCTGTTGGGCCGTTGCCGGGGTCGCCAATGCGACCGCGGCGGCGAGAATGGCAGCGCGGGCGATCATCTCGTGCCCCAAAGCCGGAACACGCCGAGCGATCCGATGGTCGCCGCCCCCAATGCGGTCGCCAACGTCTCGATGTGCACGCTCAGGATGCCATCGGCATAGGCCACGCCCCAACCGGCCGCCGCGGCGGGGATCAGGGCGAGCATGCTGGAGAACACATAGGCCAGAATGCGGATATACACGGGATGCATCGGTCTGAGTCCT
>JADJXQ010000016.1 GCA_016710335.1 Rhodospirillales bacterium | reverse complement strand
CAGCGACGCATGCTGATGGTGGATGCCGAGTTCACCGTCGCCGAGGGCCCGCACGTTCGGCGCAAGTTCTGGCAGATGTTCACCGTCTCCGGCGGCAAGGTCGACGAGCACGGCGTCTCGATAGGCTGGAAGATCTCGAAGGGGAGCTTCCGCGCGATGATCGACAGCGCGCTCGGGCTCGATCCGCATGACATGAGCGAGGCGGCGAAGTCGAAGCGGATCCTGCGCGGCCTGGCCGACCTCAGCGGCATCACCTTCGTCGCCAAGATCAAGGTCGAGCCCAGCGACGACCCGCGCTACGGCGACAGCAACAAGCTCGACCGCGTGGTTCTGCCGAGCGAGCCGGAATGGCGGAAGGTGATGGACGGCGAGGTCCTGGCGCCGAGCCCCAGCACCCGCGCGCGACCCAAGGCTGCATCGCCCGCAGCTCCGGCCTGGGGGCAGCCCGCCGCATCGCCGCCCGCGAGCGCTGCCCCGGCCTGGAGCCGGCCGGCACAGCCGGGCACGGCTCCGGCAACGGCCGCGACAGCCGCGCCTGCAGCGACGCCGGCCCCGAGTGGCCCGGCCTGGCTCAACACCTGACCGTCATGACGGCCGATGAGTGGCAGGCGCACGTCACGCGCGAGGCAGCGAAGGCGATGGGACAATGGCTCGAAGGACGCGGAAGACTTCACCAGCCCATCGCCGCTCTCACGCTTCCCGAACTGGAAGCCATGGCGGCGAACGCGATCGCGCGGTTCATCGTCCTGGCCTCACACCGGATCAAGGATCAGCCGGACGACGCAGAGGACCTGACCCGGCTCTTGCTCGGGTAGCCGTCTGCGCCGTCTGCGGACGTCAGGCGCGGGGCTTCGGCTACGTCCACCAGCTGCGCTGGGACCGCTTTCCTTACCACCGCTTCTGCTCGATGCGCTGCCTCGATGTCGGCGCGGCGCTCGCCAACAGGAACAACGGGATGATCGACAAGACCGACATGGAGACCCGGGCGATCAAGGAAGCGCGCCGCTTTCTCGCCGAGACGCTCACCGAGCTCGACCTGATGGCGCCGTTCTACGACCGGAAGCCCGAAGAGATCGACCGCATCATCGAGGCCTGCGTCGACGGGTTTCAGGAATCGATGCAGCGCCAGGCAGCCGCCCGCGACCCGCTCGACGACCCGATTCCCTTTTGAGGTGGCGCATGGGAATCGATCTCAACCACGGCTCCGGCTTTATCTATCGCCGCGTCGGCCACGCGATCAGCGTGTCCGATCGGGTCAATGCCCTGATCGATGCGGCGCTGGTCGCACGCAATCGGCGGCAGACGCCGCGTGACTATCTCGGCGGCAGCCGGATCGGCGAGCCCTGCGCGCGCAAGCTCGTCTACGAGGTGACCCACACGCCCAAGGATGAGGGACGGGATTTCGACGGCGCGATCCTGCGCATCTTCGACGCCGGCCACCAGTTCGAGACGCTCTCCATCTGCTGGCTGCGCGGCGCGGGCTTCGACCTTCGCACCGAGCGCGCGACGGCGGACAATTCGGGTTCGAGGCGGCGGGCGGCAAGCTGCGCGGCCACATCGACGGCGTGATCGTCGCCGGCCCCGATGTCGGCCTGCGCTGGCCCGTGCTCTGGGAGCACAAGGCGCTCAACGCCAAATCCTGGAACGACCTGGTCAAGCGTGGCTTGCGCGCCTCCAAGCCGGTCTACTTCGCGCAGGTCCAGCTCTACATGGGCTACCTGGAGCTGGAGACCGCCCTCGTCACGGCCCTCAACAAGGACACCCAGGCGCTCCACCACGAGGTGGTCGCGTTCGATCCGCCTTGCGCGCAGGCGCTGTCCGACAAGGCCGTCGATATCCTGCGCGCTGCGGCAGCCGGCGAACTCCCACCGCGGATCGCCGCAGCCCAGGACTTCTATCTCTGCCGCATGTGCGCCTATGCGGAGCGCTGCTGGGAGGGCGAGCGATGAGCTTCATCCCGTCTCCGCAGCAGGCGGCGGCAATCGCCGCGATCGAGAACTGGTTTCGGCGCCGCACGCGCGATCAGCAGGTGTTCCGCCTGTTCGGCTACGCAGGAACGGGCAAGACCACCATCACCCGGCATGCAATCGGCGAGCTCGGTCTCGAACCGATGGATCGCACGGGCGGCTCGGGCGGCGTGCTCTATGCCGCCTTCACCGGCAAGGCGGCCCTGGTGATGACCCGGAAGGGAACGCCAGCCTCGACGATCCACAGCCTGATCTACAAGGTCTCCGAGGCGACGCCGGAGGAGATCGACAGGGTCGAGCAGGAGCTGCCGAGCTCCGCAGCGGCCTGCGGAGCATGGGACCGGCCGAGCGTTCCTTCGCCGAGACCCAGATCCGCCGCCTCGAGCTCCGGCTCGCCGACATCCATCAGCCCCGTTTCATTCTGAACGAGCAGTCGCTGGTCCGCGACGCCGACCTGATCGTGCTCGACGAGGTCTCCATGGTCGGCGCCGAAATGGCGAGCGATCTGCTCGCCTTCGGCAAGCCGATCCTGGTGCTCGGCGACCCCGGCCAGTTGCCGCCGATCAAGGGCGACGGCGCCTTCACCGACGCCGATCCCGACGTGATGCTGACCGACATCCATCGCCAGGCCGAGGCCAGCGCGATCATCCGCCTCGCGACGCTCGCGCGGCAGAGCATGCCCATTCCCTATGGTGAGCACGACGACTTCGTCTGGAAGATGCGGCGCTCCGACATCGGCCCACATCAGTTCCTCAAGGGCGGTCAGGTGATCTGCGGCCGCAACGCGACGCGGCTCTTTCTGAACACCGCGATGAAACAGGCGGCCGGCTTTCCCGACGCTTACCCGCGAGGCGCGGCGAGAAGATCATCTGCCTCAAGAACCGGCACGACCTCGGGCTGATCAACGGCCTGTTCCTCGACCTCACCGACATCCGCGACGAAAGCCCGCTCGCGTTCAGCGCGTCGGTGCGCACCGAGGACGGGACGAGCGTTCCCGGCCGCCAGTGGTTCTACAAGGGCCATTTCGACGACCACGTCGCCTACGACGCCGAGCGCCTGCGCCGCGATTGGCGTGACATGCGGGGGCTAGTCGAGAGCGTTTGGGGCTACGCCATCACCTGCCACAAGGCCCAAGGGTCGCAGTGGGAGAACGTGATCGTCTACGACGACGGTCTCGGGCGGACCGCCGAGGACCGCGCCCGCTGGCTCTACACCGCCATCACGCGCGCGGAGCAAGGGCTGGTGATCCTTGATTGACTTCAACGACATCGCACCCGCCAGAACGCCTGCGGTCCATTACGATCTCGACGCCATCGTGGCCGGCCTGCGTGACAGGACCGGCGCCTGGGTGCCGCAGCACTTTCCGAACGGCCGTCGCAACGGCGACGAATGGCGCCTCGCCAACATCAATGGCGCTGCGCCGCGAAAGAACGGCTCCTGCGTGATCACGCTCAGAGGCGAGCACGCCGGCGACTGGATCGACTTCGACGGCGGCCAGGGCGGCGGACCGCTCAGCACGCTGGAACAGGCGACCGGCCTCAAGGGCCCCGAGCTTGCTTCGCCGGGCCGATCTGGCCGGATGGTCGGCCGCGCCAGCCCGGCACGAGCCCTCGGCGGCTCCCGCGGAACAGGAAGACCCTGCCCGAGAAATCGACATCATCCTCTCGCAGGCCGTCCCGATCGCAGGCACGCCGGGCGAGGCTCTCTTCTGCCGTGCGCGGCCTCGCGGTCCCGCCACCGTCCGACCTCCTGTTCCATCCGGATCTCGCGCATTGGGATACGAGGACCGGGTTCCCGGCCATCGTCGGCCTGGTTCGCGACCGCGCCGGCAGCGTGGTTGCCCTGCACCGCATCTACCTGCGCCCGGATGGGGCGGCGAAAGCCGAGGTCGAAAAGCCGAAGAAGATGCTGGGCCGGGTCGGCGGCGGCGCCGTGCGTCTGGCGCCGATCGCCGACGATGCTGTCCCTTGGTCTCAGCGAGGGCATCGAGACGGCGCTCGCCGTGATGACGGCCTGCCCGGGCATGGCGGTATGGGCGACGCTCTCGGCCACCAACCTCGAACAGATCGTCCTGCCGCCAGAGGCCCGGCGTGTCGTTTTGCTCGCCGACCACGATGCGTCGGGCACGGGCCTTCGTGCCGCCCAGGCGGCGGCGCGGCGTCTCCTGGCCGAAGGCCGCAGCGTCGCCATCGCCCTGCCGCGAGCGGAAGGCGATGACTTCAACGACCTCCTGATGCGCGACGGCGCGGACGCGGTCCGTCAGATCATCGACGCGGCCGAGCCGTGTGCAGTGGCGGATGGCACGGATGCGCAGGATGGCGCCCGAAACCGCCCGATCGGCTTCGTCGAGCCCCAGGGGCGCTTGCCGCAACTGCGCGCCGATGAGGGCGATCTCGCCCGCGCTCATGCACGCAGCTGGAGTTTGCTGCTCGCCTCGAACAGGACGCCCTGGCTCTTTCGCAGCGGCGGCATGCCGACATGGGCCGTGCATGACGATGACGGCCTGCCCATGGCCCGGCCGGTCACGGAAGAGCGCCTGCGCCACATGCTGGCCAAGCTCGCCGATTGGCGGCGTCTGGCGCGCAACGGCGACCTTGTCCCCGCGCATCCGCCGACGCCGCTCATCAAGTCACTGCTGGCGACACCCGATCCCGGCCTGCCGGTCCTGGCGGGGATCGTCACGACGCCGGTCTTCGGCCGCAACGGCGCGCTCCTGACCGAGCCCGGCTACCACCCCGATGCCCGGCTGCTCTACCAGCCAACACCGGGCTTTGCCGTGCCGCCGGTGCCGGAGCGCCCGTCGCCGGCGGAGATCGCGACCGCGCGCAGTCTCATCATCGACGACATGCTGGGCGAGTTCCCCTTCACCGGCCACGCGGAGCGGGCGCATGCCGTTGCTCTGATGCTGCTCGGCTTTCTTCGCGCCATGATCGACGCGCCGACGCCGCTTCATCTGATTGAGAAGCCGACACCCGGCACCGGTGCGACCCTGATGGTCGACGCGATCGCGACCGTGCTCACCGGCGTCAGCGCCTCCGTGATGACCGAGGGCCGCGACGACGAAGAGTGGCGCAAGCGGCTGACCGCCAAGCTGCGCCAGATTCCCTCGATCGTGCTCATCGACAATCTGCGTCACACGCTCGACTCCTCGGCGCTTGCGGCAGCGCTCACCGCGCCCTTCTGGGAGGACCGCATTCTCGGGGCGTCTGAGATGACGCGATTGCCGATCCGCTGCGTCTGGATCGCGACCGGCAACAATCCCGAATTCTCCAACGAGATGGCGCGCCGCATCGTGCGCATCCGCCTCGACGCCCGTGTGGATCAACCCTGGCGGCGCGAGGGGTTCCGCCACCCCGATCTCATGAGCTGGGTTCGCGCCAACCGGCCCCGCCTCGTCGCGGCCTGCCTTACGCTGTGCCGGGCCTGGCTGGCCGCCGGCAGGCCACGGGGCGCGCATGATCGGCAGCTACGAGAGCTGGTCGCGCATCATGGGCGGCGTCCTCGAGGTCGCCGGGATCGAAGGGTTTCTCGCCAACCTCGACGAGATGCTCGCTGCCGCCGATGGCGAGGGCGCGATCTGGCGCAGTTTCATCGGCGCCTGGTGGGACCGCTTCGGGACGGCGGAGGTCGGCACCGGCGATCTCTACGAGGTGGCGTTGGCCTGCGAGCCGCCGCTGCCGCTGGGCGCCGGGGGCGACCGGTCACCTTGCACACGGCTCGGCAAGGCGCTCGCCCGCATGCGCGACCGGGTCTTCGATATCGACGGCCGCAAGATGCGCGTGCGCACGCTGGGGGTCTCCCATCAGGCCAAGCGCTGGCAGCTCACAATCGAAGGGGAACGTGGGGAACGTTTTCCGCAAGGTGTCGCGGCATCGGGCGGGGAACGTTGTGGCGAGGAGGGGAACGTCGAAAACCAACGTTCCCCGGCACAACCCATTGAAACAAAAGGCTCCGGGGAACGTGGGGAACATGGGGAACGTTTTTCGACACTAACGCATGTGCGCGGCTGCGCCCACGCGATGGAGGATGGGGAAAAACGTTCCCCACCTTCGTCACCTTCCCAAAGCGCTTGTTCCTCAACGGCTTGCACCGGGGAACATGCGGGGGGAACATCCCTCACCACGTTCCCCGAACGGCGTTGCGCCGGACTGGCTCAAGGAGGTGCTCTGATGGGCATGCTCCGTCAACTCGGCCGTCTCCCGGCGGCAGCGACCGGTCCGCCGCGATGGGTCTTCGATCCGAAACCCGACCCTTGCTCGCGCGCCTTGGAGACAATCCTGATCTCGACCATCGAAACCGGCCCCGCCGAAGCGGGATCACCTGCATTCCGCCGGCATCGGCTCATGCGGTCAGCGCCATTCTCAGCCTCGATCTCGGCACGACCGGCTGGGCACCGCAGCCATGACGGCCTGATCAGGAGCGGCACGGTCTCGTTCCGCCCGAGCCCTATGACGGTGGTGGCATGCGCTACCTGCGCTTCCGAGCTGGCTGGACCAGATCGCCGCCGATGCCGGCGGTCTCGCTGCGATCTATTTCGAGGAGGTTCGTCGGCATGTCGGCACCGATGCGGCCCATCTCTATGGCGGCTTCCTGGCGACGCTGAGCGCTTGGTGTGAGAGCCACGCGATCGCCTATCAGGGCGTTCCGGTCGGCACGATCAAGCGGCACGTCGCCGCCAAGGGCAACGCCGACAAGGCCGCCATGGTCGCCGCCGTTCGCGCCCGCGGCTTCTCGCCCGCGGACGATAATGAAGCCGACGCCATCGCCATCCTGCTCTGGGCCATCGAGACCGAGGGAGGTGTGCGATGAGCGGGGAGACGATGCTCAAACATGCCGCGTCGGTCGTCGCCGAGCGCCGCAAGATATACGGCGAGCCGGCCACCGCGATGGCCGTGGTCGCCAGACGCTGGTCGATCACGCTCGGCCGGCCCATCACGCCGGCGGAGGTCGTGCTCTGCCTCATCGATCTGAAGCTGGCGCGGCTCGGGCACGATCCGAAGCATCAGGATTCGATCCTCGACATCGCCGGCTATGCAGCGGTGCTGCAGGAGGTCGGACGATGAGATGGCTGCCGAAAGGATATGGCGGCGAACGCCGGTCGGCCGAAGAGGTCAAGCGGGAGGGTTGGCGCGAGCAGGGCCTCCTCGTCGTCAGCCCCACCGATCCGCGCCTCACCTGGCCCGAGCGAGAACTCGTTCGCCAGCTCGGCGAGAAGCTCTATGGCGGACGGCGCCAGCCGACGGAGCAACGGCATGGCTGATTGGACTCGCGAACAGGTCGAGGAGCGGCTGATCGAAGCAGCCGATGTCATGAAGCGCCTGCCCGAGGTTCGGGTGCAGGGGTATTTCTCGGTGTGGCCGAAGATCGTGCATGAGTTCGCCGATCTCGTCGGTCAGGAGCCGCCGCGCATGAAGCGTCCGCCGCCCTTGCCGGACGCCATCAGCCGCATGGAGGCGACGCTGCCCTGGCTCAGATGGCTGGAGCCCGACGATGCCCGGCTTGTCTGGGCGCGCGCCGAGGGCACGCCGTGGAAGCCGATCTGCTGGCGCTTCGGGATCTCCCGCGCCACGGCGTGCCGCCGCTGGGAGTACGGCCTCAGCGTCATCACCTGGAAGCTCAACGGACAGCAAGTGCCGGCGAAGCGCTCGCGCGCTTTCCTCGTCGACCGCGTTCGCTCGTCAAGTTCATTTTGATGCGTGAGACAATTTTCGCTGAGACATTTCCCGGCGAGACACAGATCGGCGATTTGGGTTAGTTCTCGGGTATGCTCGGGCGAGCCGCGTGCGGGGATGATCACCGACCGGCGAGATGCACGGTTCCTCCCTGGCCGAAATCGTATGCTGGCGGCAATGGCGCGACACTTTCCCAGTGACGGCGCCGAAATAGGCCATTTCGTTTCGCCAGCATCCTCGCGCTCGTGAATCCAAACACTTAGGCGTCTGCGTGCCTCGGCGCTGGCGAAGCCGCCGGTCGGGGGCGTTTCGTTTCGAGCGCATCGGCGAAGCGGGCCCCGTTTCGCCGGCACAGCGCGTCGGCTGGTTTCGCGACCGCCGGATCAGATCCTTCACCTTATCGCACCGGACCGACCATGGACGTCGTCAAACGCCGATCGACAAGCTC